>JADGEK010000083.1 GCA_016744395.1 Gammaproteobacteria bacterium
TGGCCTATATTTTTAATGTAGTTAGAAATATTCTTTATAGCCATTGTTGAGTCATCAACAACTAAGATATTTAACATTTTGATTCCTTGCTGTACGAATCTTGTGTGAATCTACTTTTAAAACTAATTAAGACGTTATTCATCCATTAATTCTTCTTCAACTGATCCTGCCAATTCAGGAAATATTCGACCAATTGCTTCTCTTAACTTATCTGGAGTGACTGGTTTTAACATATAGCCTTTAGCGCCAGATTTCAATGCATCCATAACCATCCCTTCCTGCCCATGAGAGGTCACCATTATAATGTTCGTTTCATCATCAATTTCTTTAATTCTTTTTACAGCACTAATACCATCCATACCAGGCATGGTGATATCCATGGTTACCAGTTCAGGTTTTAATGATTGATATAAATCAATGCTTGTTTGTCCATCTTCTGCTTCAGCAATAATTTCATGACCCAGGATTTTTAAGTTTCTTGTCAAATTTTTTCTCATAATCAGAGAGTCATCAACAATTAAAATTTTTAAAGCCTTAGTCTTTGTTTCATTTGTTGATTCGGTCACTTTACTCATAATAACCCCTTAAAAACGGCCCACTAAGACCTGCATTTCACCAAATTCAGTATCAATAATAACATGAGCAATTTTTTCATTCACATTATGAGAACACAGCTCATCATATTCGGTAATAAATGGTGATGTTATTTCCAATATGGTTTTATCGTATGGATTAAAAAGTGCATTGCCAACAATAATATTAAGCACTTCCATGGAAACACTTTCCCTATAAGCCGTTAATTCATTATCCTCAATGGTTTCACCTTGGTTGAATTCATTTAATATTTCATCCAATAGAAAAAGGTCATAGCTTATACAAATTGAGACTTCCACTAAACCACTGATATGAATATATGAGGTAAATTGTTTTAAAACAACTTTATCTATGCTTGTATAAGTAAATTTTTCTTTTTCATTTAACTTAATATTCATATCACTTTGTAAATAGCTTGTTATTCTGTTTACTATGGGTGATAAAATATATTCAATCGTAATATTATCTTGAGCATTGGAGGCAATATTGATCAAATTACCATAAATGGCAATCGGGATTTTTAAACCAAGACTGGTTCCTTTGCCTGGTTGACTTTGGATCTCAATACTCCCAGACAACTTTTCTATTTCTATTTTAACCGCATTCATTCCAATACCACGTCCAGAGAGCTCATTAATACTCTCGTTAGTAGAAATACCTTCATAAAAAATCAGTTCTAATACTTCCTGTTCACTGAGACTATCGAGTTTTTTCTGACTCACAAGACCTGATGAGATTGCTTTTTGTTTGAGGATATCAGTATTAATACCCACACCATCATCTGTAATAACAATTTTAATGTACTCAGAATGATCTTCAATGTGACAGGATATCCGACCAAGTTCACTTTTTCCTGAAAACAATCGTGTTTCTATGTCTTCAATACCATGATCAATGGCATTTCTAAAAATATGAATGAGTGATTTAAAAAATGGCTTGAAGTGCAATGGCATTAAAATATCTGTACCACCACTGATTTTGAATTCATATATATTTTTGTCTAAATTCTCTGCTATTTCCATACACAATTTTGGAAAATTAGACAGTGCCTGATTGATTGTTGTTCCTTTGGCTTTATTTATTTCATTTAAGATATTTTCATAAGTGGTTACATGCTGATTGTCAGAATTCAGCAGATGGGTTATTTTATCTTCAATATTGAACATAAATTTATCATCGACAATAAGCTTATGTTGCTTTTCAAAAAATTCTTCACCCAATATTTTTTTAATAATAGCTAAATCATTCTCTATCCAAGAATGAAAATCTGACTGAGCTAACAAGCTTTCCAACTCTTCATTGGTATGTGCACCACCAATTTTTAAACCCGATAAGCTTGTTTCCAAAATATGCAATTTTTTTACACAAGCCTGCATTCGTATTTGTGCAAAACTACCTTTGAAGGTATGTATATCACGGTATATTTCACTTAAATTGGTTTGAAAGGATAAGTTTTTATTAACAAATGAATGTTTATTATTTGCAAAAATCAGAAAATCATCCTTTAGCTCATAAAATTGTCCTGGATCACTGACAACAGCAACAATCATTTTTAAGATTTCTTGTTCCTGTTTGATTTTTCGTTCTAGAATTTTTTCTTTAGTTATGTTGGTTAGAACAAGCATAAACTTTTGATTTGTTATAATTTTATAATCAATTTTTATTGCACGTCTATTAAGTATCAACTCTCTGGGCAACAAAGAAAGCATGACCTCTTTAATCATTTCACTTTGTTCATTACACACGTTTTCCAATGTTTCTTTAAAAAAAAGATTCCCATGAGCATCGTCTGGGTACAAGATGTCCGCGATATTTGTGCCATTAAGAGAGCCTCCTAATAGCTTAATACATTCTTGAGAATACTCATCATCAATAATGTAATCAAGCCCAAAAGATAAAAACCCCTGATCGGCATTATCAAGAAGGGATTTTACTTTCTGACTTTTATGATTTAACTCATCTTGCTGACGATCACTGATTCGAATAATTTTACTAAGTTGTTTATAAGTCCGTTTATATTCTTTTAATAACTTTTTTAGCTGTTTTTCACTAACTTCATAACTACTATCATTATTAGAGTCACTTTGAGCCTCTCTATCAATAATTGATTCAAATTCTTGTATAAATTTTTCTTCTCTACTGAGCATTTAATCAACCTTCAATAAATCTTTCAGGATTTTTCTACAAGATTAAAAGTGAGTGCTTCCATATCTTCAGCAAATTCTTCACCATACTCTAAGGCTGAGTCATTCTCTTCATCATAAATCCAGTTAACAATAATATTTTTTCCATCATCACTGGCATCTTCTAAGATATCAAAAAGATCCATCAGGACCTTTGAGCTACTGGAATTAAAGTAAATCAACTCAATATTAAAAACGAGCTTTTCTTCTCCCAGAGATTCAGTACAACTTTCTAACCATTGATAAACAGGTTCATAAAATTGTGAAGTATTTTCAGGGTAGGATTCACCAATCATAGAAAGAGTATAATTATCCGAATTGAAGTTAATTTCTGGGGATGATTTCGTTGCTTGTATTTCTAAATTTTCCATTATAGTCTTCTTTATCTATCGATTTTTCTAGTAAGCATTCATAAAATGAGAAGTTAAATACTGATCTTTATTGTAAAAAAAGAATGTCTCTCATCAATTTTACGAAAACTAAATTCTAGTGGTTTGCTTGATTTTCTGGCCATTTCAATAAAGCCAATTCCAGCGCCTTTTGAGCCTTCCGTTTTTTCCGCTCTGCGACGTTCTTTATAATAAACTTTTAATTCATCCTTGTTCATTGCTGCCAGTTTAGTTAAATATTCATCCAATTGATTTTGTTTTTCAGCTTCAATTCGATTGCCACCACTAATAAAAAATAACCCATCTTTTTTTCCAACAACAACTATGCCAAAGCTCATATCGCTCTGAGCATAATCTTTTTCAACCGAGTAGTTAATTACATTTTCAACTTGTTCCACAAAAATAGCGAAAACCTTTAATGCTGCTTTTCTATCTCCCCCTTCACCTTCTCCAATTTTGACTCGAATGGCACTACCAATACCTTCAATGATCTCATGACTCATTGGTCCACTAAAGCTGAAAATAATACCATCCTGCTCTAAGTCTTGCTTGTAATCATATAAACTAATCAAAATAAATATCTCTCTTGTTTTATCATTGTTCTTCTATAGTCTGTCAAACACACGTACCTCGGTACTCAATTCTATTTAGGGTTTAAAACCAATAACGGTTATATCATCCCTTCTTTGATTGTCCGCCTGATATTCATTTAAAGTACTTAGAATAAAATCTTTTTGCTCACTCATATTTTTGTCCTGAATGGAAAGAAGTAAGTTTTTAAATTTTTTATTTCCATAAGGAAAGTTTTTATTTCCTCCAGTCTGATCAGTAATACCATCTGAATACAAATAAAATGACTCAAATTGTTCAATATGTATTTCATGGTTCGTGTATTCATAGTCAGATTTTGAACGTTTATAACCAATGCTTTGTTTGTTGGCTTTGATAATATTTAATTCATAACTTATATTTTGTTCCTGTCCGTTATCAAGGTAAAGGCTCTTAAAATAAATAAGATCCATTTTTGCCCCTGCATACCTCAATACTGTATTGTCTTTATTGATGAAACAAAGTCCCATATCAAGGCCATCATCTGATAATGATTCTTTTCCTTCCTGGTTGAGTTGTTGCTTAATGGCAAGGTTGAGCTCACTTAATAATTTTGCAGGATTGTTTGATAGTTCACTCGCCAGTTTTTTTATAACACTACCGGCTAACATTGTCATAAAGCCACCAGGAACACTATGTCCTGTACAATCAACAACACCGAATAAAGTACCTTCTTTGGTTTCTTCATAAACATACAAATCCCCCCCTACTTTATCTCTGGGTTGCCAAATGACGAATGCATCATTTAAGGACTCTTTGATAATAGTAGGACTTTTTAAAAATGAACGTTGTATTGTTGAAGCATATTCAATTGAATCCTGAACTTCCTGATTAATTTCTGCCAACTCCTGAGTTCTGTGAGCCACTTTCTTTTCAAGGTTTGTATTTAGTTCTCGAATTTCTTCATGAAGCTGAGCACTGACCAGAATATTTTTATTCAGTGAATCAACCATTTGACCAAACTCATCCCGTGTCTCTAAAATAATTTCTTGAGGACTTTGTTTTTTCCCCTGTAAAAACAAAAAGAAATCATCCAGGCCTGTTTTTAACCGTTTCAATGGTGTGTTAACAAAGATGATTAAAAGAATGGTACTCACAACAAGAATCGTAATCAGAAAACCGATAGCAATGTACAATTTAATAATATTTGACTTCAATAATTTAGCATTAATCGCAGCATTAAATTGCTCAATTTCATCTGTGGTATTCTTTTTTAATTTATTAATAATATCGACAATTAAAGATTCATCATAATACAGTGTTATTTCTCCAATTGTTTTTTCAACACCATCTTCATTATGAATGATATGTCTATTAATAGGCGTGTATTTTTCAAACTCTTTAGGTAATATTTTTTTAAATTCAACCTGATTTCCTTCTTTGAATGCCTGTAGAAATAACTCATTCATCGAGGAGTCCCAAATTCTTATTGCTTTAACACCTTCACGTTTCATATCAAAGATTAAGCTGTTTTTTAAACCTTCTATATCAAAATTAAGCAAAAATAAGGACGAGTTTTTACCAATCATATTGGTCATATCCTGCATTTTACCTTGATTGTTTTTCAAACTAATTTCAAGTCGATAGTCCAGAGCTTTCATTGCGGAGCTTAGGTTGTAATCTCTGATTTCTTTTATCAATTCTTTATCATTTTGTACGAACAGGTAGCCCGATGCGATAAAGATAAATACAATAACACTTGCAAGAACAAGCAATGTTTTAAATATAATACTTTGTTGCAATTTATTTCCTATATTTTTCTATAATGCGATCGTAGGTTCCATCAGATTTGATTTCTTCTAAGATCTTTTGCCATGTGTTAATTGTTTTATTCGGTGTATTAATATTAAATGCAATATTTAATGAGCTTTCAAACAGCGTTGGGATTTGAGTCATTACTATTTTATCACTCAAATGTAAGGTCTTAATTTGATAATGACCTGAAATATAACCTGAACTAAAAAGCTGCGCCTCGCCATTGAAGACTCTTTGTATATTTTCCTGACCACTATGACCAATATCAACCTGTAAATTCTTAAAACCCTGCTGACGTAGGAACTGTTCACTGACATCATTTTTTGTCACAGCAATTGCTGCAACCGATTTAGCATCACTTAATTTCTTATAGATTTTTGTATCATTTTTATTCTTATACATGACAAATTTGAGTGGCACTAATGGTCCTACCCATTTAAAGTCCCCCTCCCTATCCACACTTCTCGCTGTTGAAAAAAGGGCAAAACCTTCTTTCTTCAGAGTCATATTGTAGGCTCTATTCCAGGGAAAAACCTTTATTTTTTTATCATTACCAATTCTTTTTTGTATTTCCTGAACAATTTCAACACTAATTCCAACCAGCTCTTGATCGTATTTCATTTGCCATGGGGCTAATTCTTCTGTTAAAAGCTGTATTTGTGAGGCATTGACTATAGGGATCCACAAACATAATGCATAGATGGTCATTATTTTATACAAAAACGATGGAAGTATTGATAAAATTTGAATATTCATTGATTAAGCTGACTCAATATTTTTTTAGGATACTATCAAAAAGGCCATTTTCTTTAACGGTATCTAAGGCATTTTGCCATCGCATAATAAGCCGGTCATCAGTCTCTTTATTAAAAGCATAATATAACTCACCTTCTTTTAAGGTATATATGACTTCAAAATCATCTAAATTATGCCCTTTTGCTTTCGCTTCGTAGCTCGCTGCATTCAACTCGTAAGCAAACATATCAATTCGATCATTTTTCATTTTCTTAAACGATAAATCAATCGCATTTTTCCCACTGATTGAATGTAATTGTTTTTCATCAATACCTGATTCTTTCAGAATTTGTTCGCCAATATCTTTTAGGACAGTACCCACACGGTATTGATTGAGATCAGAGAGTTTTTTTATGACAATTTGCTTCTTTTTTTGTGCCATGATTCCAATGGTTGTTTTTGTAATCGGTCCAACCCATTTAAAAAGGGGCTCTCTTTGTGAGGTTCTTGTTGTTGAAAAGACCATATGATTCTTTCTTTTTTCTGCCATGGAGTAAGAACGAGACCAATTGCTTAACATAAAGTCATCTCTAGTTTGACCCGTCTTAAGTAATTTCATCATTTCTTCTAAAACATCAACTGAAATGCCTTTTAAATGTCCATCTACCTTCATATTGTAAGGAGGATAAACTTCAGTCATTATGGTTATTTGTTTTTGGGTGTCTTCAGCATAGCTATTACAGGAAACGAAAGTAAGTATTAGTAGGGTTAAGGCTTTTTTTAAGAAAAAATGCATATTTGTTCCAGAAAAAGCTGAATATAATTGATTACGTCTTGAAATATCAACAATCAAAAATCAGCATGAATATTAAATTTATATAATATATAGTATATTTCTATTTATAAATCTACATCAAAAACTTAAATGTGCTCAATGGTTTAAATTTATAAAATGGAATAATTAATAATAATGCAGAAAAAACATCCTAGGTTGAAATTAAGACAAAACATCTGAAGGCAGGTTAGGATAACCAATAGACTTAAAATTATAGGGCAACCAAATTAAATGCGATTGCTCTGATAATACAGCCAGACAACATGACTGAAAATTTCTTTCAGATAATGATTCTCAGCATAAATACTTTTTGTTTTCATTATAATAATATGGCATTATTTGCTAATTCTGATCATTAACTTGTCAGCACCTGGCATCGGACTCATTTATATCCATAAACAAATTGCCCAAAAAAGCCGTAGAGAAGCACAGACTAAAATTCAAAAACCAGTTTAAGCTCCCTGGAGACATACATTATGGCATTACCTTTTTTAGCTGGCTTAATAACTGGCACCGCAGCAGTGATTGTCTGGAGACGTTCTAAAGCAAAAAAATACTACGTTATCTCATATGAAACTGTAACAGATACATCATCAGTTCACACATCCGATTCAGACAACGAACAAGCGACCGTTTCATCGGAATATAAGGAATAATACAAATGACTTCTTGTGAAGAAGGTAATGGGTAACCATCCCACCCACAACCACACCCAAAAAAATAATTGGGAAATTCATAAGCCGCTCTAAAGCTGATTTATCTGCAAATTTGATCCCATTCACACAGTTTTCGACCATATACCCTGTTTCATTATCTTCTGTAAATGCCCTTTTTACTACAACGGCACTGATAATCATGAGATCTGACTCATAATTTAGATGATAATCTAGTTGCAAATAATAATGATTCGCAATAAAATAATAAATAATTGTTATTCAGTTAAACTATAGACTTATAGGGGCGCTTCCATGATTGACTACTTGCATCATGTACCTGGCAGGCTACGTATTCGTTCCAAGGTATTACGCTGTGACACAAAGGCCAGAAATTTGGCCTTGAAAGAGCTTCATGTAATGAAAGGTGTTGATTCAGTTCGACTCAACCAGAAAGCCGCTTGTATTACGGTTTGTTACGACACGGGGTTAATTAACCCAAAACAAATCATTAAATTTCTTGAATCTTGTGAATGCATGAAAGCACCAACCCCCGTAGTCAGACCAGCGATAAAAAAACAAACAAACAAAACATCTGATTGGCACATTGGAAAGGAAGTTGGAAAGATAGCGTTCAATGTTCTGGTCAGTCGTGGGATCACTTCCTTGTTAGGGCGTGTTTAAAAAGCCTTTTCCTGTTTTCAAGATTTTTTATTGTTCAGCAGGTAAGATAAGAACACTAGATAAACCAATTCGTGTACCATAAAATTATGCAAGCAGTAGAACTTTTTCTCAAAATTGGCCAAACACTCTCCATTGTCCACTATGTGCCTGGCCGCATTCGACTTCGTTTTTCAAAGGACAGTATCCCTTTAATCAAACAATTTTCTGAACTCGACTGTTTTAATAACCTTTCAATGGCCCAATTTATTGATACCCTGAGCGGTATTAATGATGTTAAAGTCAATCAGATTACAGGCTCTGCCACTATTCAATATAATACCAGTGTATGGACCAAAGCAATGTGGGAAAGTTTTTGTGCTGGTAGAAATGAGCCTGAACTGACAAGCAACGTCACAGACGCCATAAACAAGTTTTAATTCTTTCTCGAACCAATCATTCAGGCATGTCCATGAACTCAAATGTATCGATTACCAGTAATGAAGCTCTTCAGATTGGCAACCAATTAGGTGTCAACTGGAGTGCAGTGAATCTGGAGCAATTCCAAAGGGGTCTTGAGGTTGAGCTCGAACATGGCCTGGTTAATGAATACACTGATGTCACACATAATGATTATCTGCTGACAGGGAAAATTGCTCTTGCTCACCTGAATGAATTACCCGATTACTACTCCAGACTCGCCAGTGTTGAAAGCCCTGACTTTAAGCAGAGCAACATATCCAATAATAATTTACTATACGGTATTGCTTTGGGCGCTGGTATTGTCTTATTTGGACAATACCTATTAAAGAAAACTGATAAAAGACAGAAGCCAACTGAAGATTTTTCTCCCACTTAAAGTTCTAACACTGAAGAGCAACGTCTTCATCATCAAAAAGCAAGGAAAATAGTACAATGGCAAATAGCTATATAATTAACACTGGTAATCCTCGTTCTGTCACTGGAAATATAGTCAGTGGTGCACTATCTGCTGCTATTGTTTCTGGCACAGTCAACTATGTAAAAGCTCAGAAGAATCAGATGAACGCTTCTGAGGCAGTCAGAGCCACTATTAAACGCACAACACAAGGCGGTATTGCTACAGGTACTGCTATCTCAGCTGCCAATCACCTTGGTCCTCAGGGTGACGGTTTGTTTAAAGCTTTGTCAGTACTCAGTATCGGTATGGCTGGAATCTATGCGGTAGAAATGATTGATCAAACCATAGATAAGAAAGCAAGTGCTATTGAAGACTCTGTAGAAGATCTGGGAGATTCTCTTTCTGACGATTCTCATGAAAATGATGAAGATGCATTGACAGAATAAATACAGAAGCAGAAGCAAAATCAGAGCCTTCAGCAATACATAGAGAACTCGTAGACCAATGAACAATCCATATTATATGAACAACAATCAGCCTCAGGGAACACAGAGTATTAATCAAAACCCTTATATCACTGCACCATTCCCGCAATATTCAGCTCAAAGTACAACACCTGAAAGCCTTCAGAAAAAAAGCACAGCAACCAGTGAATTTGTTAAAGGCGCTTTAATTGGTGCTGCTGTTACCTGGTTATTGACCAACGATAAAGTTCAGAATGCACTGTTCAAAACAGCTGCAACAACCAGCAGTTTCTTCCAGGAAGGCATGGAAGAAATGAAAGAACGTTTTGAAGATGCCAAAGCAGAAGTCTCCGCAGCCAATTTTGAAGAGTAGTTATGACTGCCAGCAGACATTTCTATGCTGTTCACAAAACGCCAGTACGAATTAATCGTATCACCTGTTCAGTGGACATTTACTTCTTGCAATAATTCAATCAGTTCTCTGGCAAGCAACCAGTCCGCTTCCACTCCCTCACCCTCTTCATCCAGATAGATTTCAAGGCCAAGATAAATAAATTCAGAATTGTTCCAGACTTTTTCAGGAATTAATGTGTGAGCATGAAGATACCTATTGTCATAGGCTGCCTGGTTAGATTGATCAATAATCCTTATCAGACGCAATTGCTGTCTGTCTATGAAATTTTGAGCATGAGTTTCCAACCACAACATCAGTGATTCATTGGCACAATACAGATCAGAACAGTGTCCAGGTGTGTTGACGCCACAATGAAGATCAATTAATAGGTGGTAAAACTTTTCAACTTGCTGACTGAGTTGAAGATAAATTTCCTGATGTCGGGTATTATAATAAAATTGGTCATCTGCATTTTTCATGGAATGTGAAATACCATTTGGAATGCGCATGACTTCAATACCCTGATCAGACAAAAGAGCCGTGACCTTATCCCCGAAAGCCAGTTCTTCCTGATGGATTCCAGTGACTAATAAAATCCTGGCCCTGCTATTCTCATTATGAATCATCCTTTCCATTCATAAACTTCAGTGGTGGCCGCATCACACTTACAACAACCACCACATTCTGAATCCTGTGGTAATTTTTCCAATTTACCTTTGGCGATCCATTTGCCCAGCATGCCTCGCAACGCATCTGGCTCAACATCAAAACGATGAGCCATATCCATTAGTGGTGCTCGGTGATGGCTTTTCAGATAGTCACGCAGTTCAGAAAGGATCATTATGCACGACCTGCCGCCTGTGCTACCCGTCCACTCATCAGACTTAATTTTCGAGCACCCCAATAGCGTAAGCTGAGAATGACGGTGAAGAAGATAAACAGCATGCCCGCAATCCAGGCCGCTGAAACACTTGGATTACGACTAAAGATGGCAGTTTGATAGTAGACTGTCGAAACAATATAGGCCAGACCAGTCGTCCAGCCAGCAACAAATAAAGCCCACTTCATATTGGTTTCCCGATAGACTGCAGCCAATGCAGCAGTACAGGGGAAATACAACAGAATGAGCAATAGATATGCAAATGCCCCAGCGGCTCCGTCAAAGCGTTGAGCCATTGCCCCGAAGGTACCCGTTGAGACTTCCTGCTCTTCTGCGGCAAGTTCAGCATCACTAATTTCACCCACACTGATCCCCAGTGGATCACTCCAGGTGCCCAGTGCATCACTCAGATTAGCAGGAATGGTTGCCAGTGCTTCATTAATACTGGCCCAGAAGTCAAATGCACCCTCTTCTTCTACGGCAAGACCTGAGGCCGCATCATCTGCTTTACCCAAAGATTCATATAAAGCATCCAATGTGCCCACAACGGCTTCTTTGGCAAGTATTCCAGTAAAAATACCAACAGCAGCTGGCCAGTTTTCTTCAGTCATACCCATAGGCGCAAAAGCTGGGGCAATAGTGCGACCCACTTCACTGAGCACTGACTGATTAGAGTCTTCATTACCGTATGTGCCATCTGTACCCACTGAGTTTAGTACATTTAGCACCAGTACCATTGGCACAATGATTTTACCAGCACGGAACATAAAGCTTTTGGTTCTATCCCAGGTACGGATCATCACGCCTTTTAAGGTGGGGACATGGTAAGGAGGTAATTCCATCACAAAAGGAGTCGTGTGTCCCTGAAGGATTGTATTTTTCATTATCAGTCCAGTGAGCACTGCCACAGCAATACCTAACAGATACAGACCAAAGACAATGTTCTGGCCACCAACAGGGAAAAAAACCGCAGCAAACAGGGCATATACTGGCAGGCGAGCACCACAGGACATAAAGGGTGACATAATAATGGTCATAATGCGATCCCGCTCCTGCTCCATGGTACGAGTTGCCATAATAGCAGGTACGTTACAACCAAAGCCAACGATTAGTGGCACGAATGCCTTACCAGGCAAACCCACAGCCCGCATAGAACGATCCATCACGAAGGCGGCTCTGGCCATATAACCGGAGTCTTCCAATATTGAAAGAAATAAAAACAAAAAGGCGACGACAGGAATAAAAGTGGCCACAACTTGAATACCACCACCAATACCACCCGCTATGAGCAGGGTCAGCCATTCGGGTGAGCCCAATCCTGCCAGCACTTCACCCAAACCATCGACCAGTACCGTACCAGTGAACATATCAAAAAAGTCAATTAAAGCACCACCAAAATTAATGGTAAACATAAACATCAGATACATCATCAGTAAGAAAATGGGGATGCCCAATGCACGATTTAGTACAATGTGATCAATTTTATCGGAGGTACTGCGTTTGACCTGACTCTTTTTATGCAGCGCTTGACTGGTCACTTGATTCACAAAACTATAGCGTGCATCAGCCAGACTGATATCAATATCATCACCCAGAGCCTCTTCGGTTGATTCCTGCAAGGCATTTAAGCTAGCACGTTTGTCATCATCAATCATGCTCAATGCCAACGAATCACCTTCCAGTAAACGCACAGCCAACCAGCGTGCATCGGCATTGTGAGAGGCTGCATTATCAGTAATTTGCGGCAATAATTGCTCAATGGCCTGCTCAATACTGTTATCATAAGCAATTGTTTGCTCGGATATTTTCTGAGATTTTGCCGCGTCATAAATCGCCGTTTTGAGTTCATCAACACCCTCACCACTGGAAGCAGTAATAGGCAATACTGGACATCCCAGTTGTTGTGATAATTGCTCTTCATCAATACTATGACCTCGCTCTTTGGCCATATCCATCATATTCATGGCCACTAGCGTGGGGACTTTCATTTCCAGCAGTTGTGAAGTCAGGTACAGGTTACGTTCCAGATTGGAAGCATCAACAATATTAATGATCAGATCGGCTTCACGTTCCGCCACATAATCACGGGCCACACGTTCATCAATTGAGACTTCTTCTTCGGAGACATCCAGGGAATAGGTTCCAGGCAAATCAACCAGCTCAAACTTGACACCCTCAAACGTATAAAAGCCTGTCTTACGCTCTACCGTAACACCTGGCCAGTTGCCCACGCGTTGTTTGGCACCCGTTAAAGCGTTGAAGAGTGTGGTTTTACCACAATTTGGATTACCGACAACACCAATAATATATTTATCAGTCATGATCATTACCTCTCAATCAGTATGGATTCAGCTTCGGCTTTACGCAGACTTAGACTAAAGCCACGCACTTTAATTTCAACGGGATCCCCCATCGGGGCATAGCGTGATACGCTGAATTCAACACCAGGGGTTACTCCCATTGACAACAATTTTTTGCGATACGATTTACTGCCTTCAGCAAAACCAACCACTCGCCCTGTATCACCTACAGCCATATCTTTGATAGTATCTGACATATTGCATCTCCTAATTCGGTCAATTATGCATTAATTCATGGCTAATCAACCTTTTACTTCAAATCGATTCCACTAAAATCTTTTGTGCCAGCCCAGCACCTAAAGCAAGACGTGTCTCTCCACGAATTACAACCAGATTATTTCCCTGTCGTTGAGAAACCAGCAATTCACTGCCTACATTCAACCCCATAGAAGTCAATCTGGCTTCCATATTTTTTCCACCATTGAGGCTTTTAATTTTGACGGTATCACCTTCCTGAGACATAGCCAGGGGAAAAAATGAATTTTTATCGGATTGATGGTTTTGCACGAAGACTCCAGACATAATAAAACACCAACAATATTAAAATAATAATTAAAATCTTAATAATAATAATTATCATTCTATTCTTAAATTATTTTAAAGAAAAGCAGGTAATCTTGATTTGAACATTTATTTTATTGTCTTATGATATAGATCAATACAGCGGTAATTTTACTTTTTAAAATAAGCAGGCGAGTCAGGACAAGCGGCGGGGAATGTAACCCGCCAAGATTAAATTTTTTGTCACTAAAAAGTTTAGATAATAGCCATTTTTATATAGTGTGAGGGCTCTTTTCTTCTCCTCCAGTACAACAGGATGGATAACAATCTATTGATATTTTAGAACTCTTGAATCTCAATAGAAATATGAGCAAGCCGTGGTAGATACTCTTTCAGTGTTTCTTTGTATTCATCTGGTTTATGAGGATTTTTTGCAGTGATTGATAAAATTGCAGCCTGATTTTCAGAAGAAATTTTCCAGACATGCAGATCATTAATAATAGTTTCATTTTCAGCTTGAATGGCATCCACAATTCTTATCATTGGTGATGACAGGTCGGTCTTGTCGAGTAACACACCACTGGACTCCTTAATTAAGTTATATGACCACCGAAGAATAACCACTGCGCCAAAAACACCCATTAAGGCATCCATCCAGATCAAACCGTAAAATTTGCCTGCTAACAATGCAATTATGGCAAGGACTGATGTAAGAGTATCAGCCAGGACATGGAAATAAGCAGCTTTCAAATTGTGGTCATGATGCCCATGCTCATGCTCATGCTCATGCTCATGCTCATGATGATGATGATGATGAGCATCATCATGTAATAAAAAAACAGAAGCAACATTAACACTCAGTCCGACAATAGCCACTAGAATTGCTTCATTAAAAAAGATATCTTGTGGTTCAATAAATCGCTGAATTGATTCAATAGCCATCATGAAAGCAACAATGGCTAATGCCACGGCACTAGCAAAACCTCCAAGATAGTTTACCTTACCCGTGCCAAAACTGAATGCCTGATTTTTTGCATGTTTTTTAGCATAGGAATAAGCAAAAATAGTAATGGCAAAGGCAGCAGAGTGAGTTCCCATATGCCATCCATCAGCAAGTAATGCCATAGAACCCGACCAGACTCCCGCAGTAATTTCCAGAACCATAATGACGGTTGTTAGTAAAAAAACAATTTTTACCTGATTTTCATTATGTGTACTATTCGTACCATAGTCATGAGAATGTTGCCACTGAATAGCAAGTTTATCTTGCATTGTAAGTCACCTTTTGCTGAATGGGATGCCATGCTATCAATTTGCACCTAAACATAGTCAAGTTGTAAATTTTGCATTATACTATACCCCAGTATACTAAATATCAATATAAAGATGAAAAATGGCCCATACAATAAACGATAAGAAAAAGTTACTCGCTCGTGTAAGACGAATCAAAGGGCAATCAGCAGCCTTAGAAAATTCACTGGAAACAGAAACAGGCTGCATGGCAATTTTACAACAAATTGCAGCCATCAAAGGAGCTGTTAATGGTTTGATGAGAGAAGTTTTAGAAGGGCATATCAGAGAACATCTGGGCTCTGAAGATATTACTTCAGAACAACGCAAGGAAGAAATTGAAGAGGTCATCCTTATTCTTAAAAGTTATCTTAAATAATATTTAGATTATAGTGAGAATGCCCAAGTCAGGTATGTCAGATTGATAAACAGCCACCCTGCCCTTTTTCATCAGTCACTTGAATTAAGCAATATTCCAGACAAGCAATATATGCCTGTCCTTAATTACTTTAATTACTTGCCCGTCCTTAATTACTTGCCCTGTCAGAGTTACGCTGTCGTTTTCAACGGTCTGTTGTGATGGATTATTAACGCTCAGGCTAGATGCCTGCTGCGTATCGGGGTATTCAAGATTGCTTTATGCGCATTCTATAACTACAATATACGCATAAAGCATATTAATTCGAGGTAAGACATGAATATTACTCTAGGTGACGAATTTGAACGCCGAATTGCTAACAAAATTAATACTGGGCTGTATACCTCTGCAAGTGAGGTGATCCGTGAAGGTTTGAGATTACTCTTTGAAAAAGATTTAATAAATGAAAGACAAGCTGAATTACTTAAAGAAGAAGTTTCCAAAGGGTTTATGCAATTAGATTCTGGAAAAGCAAGTAATAACTCTGTATCAGATATTTTTCAAAAAGCGCTTGATATGCATGGAGAGAAAAATAAAAAATAATTATGAGTTATCAGAGCTTGCTGAGGAAGATTTGTTGGCTATTTTTCTAACAGGTATAGAAAATTTTGGAATAAAAAGAGCAAAGCAATATTATCAGGTCATTGATGATACATTCAATCAACTAGCCCGTCTTCCAAATATCGATAAATCACAGGATGAATTATTTCCAGGCGCTTTAAGTTTTTCCGTTGCTAGTCATATTGTTTTTTACAGGTAAATAAGTGACCATATTGAAATTGCAAGAGTTCTACACAAACGAATGGATTATGAAAGACATTTCAATAATTCATTTTAATTCTGTACATTTACTCCAAGCCATTTTAAGTAGTAATGACCGCGATCTTTTTACAGAGGACTTTCACCTCATTAGTCAATACCCATGTCGGGCGTACCAATGAAAAAAATTCCAGTGAGGTTATCGTTAATCGGTGACAAAAGTATATTCATAATTGTGAGGCATTAGTGACTTTTTTTAACGATGAACAAAAGGAATGTTTTTCAGAAAATTTCAGCAACCTTAAACTATCTGGTCAAGAAATTAATTCAGTTGTATTTGAAGAATGTTCTTTTAAAGACTGTGATTTTAGTGAAGTAGCATTCATTGACTGCAAGTTCATTGAATGTTATTTTTTAAAATGTAATCTTAGTGTTGTAAAATTAAGTCATAGCAAATTTAACAATATCAGTTTTGAAGATTGTAAGATTATTGGAATTGACTGGACACAAGCGACTTGGCCAAGTATTGCTTTGTTTTCACCTATAAAATTTTTTAAATGCATAATTAATGACTCTATATTTTTTGGACTTAGTCTAAATGAAATAGTCATTGAAGAATGTAAAGCACACGATGTGGATTTTAGAGAAGGTTCTTTTTGTGAGGCAAATTTTACGTTCACCGATTTTACAAACAGTCTATTTAAGGAAACAAATCTGACAGGAGCGGATTTTACGGAGGCTGTAAATTATCGGATCGACATCAATTATAATAAAATTAATAGGGCCAAATTCAGTCGATATGAGGCTGTAAGCTTGCTCGAATGCCTGGAAATTGAGTTAATAGATTGAAAAAAAACAAATCCACCTGATTTAATTATCACAGAACTAAAGCAAAACTTTCAATCTGGATTATTAACGATAGGGCTAATACAGATAGCTCAGATTTTTCACTCAGGCACTACTTAACCTTGCAAGAAACTGTCAGCTAAAACTCATCTTCATAGACTTCTATTAACCTCCCGACGCGGGCACCTTCCATACTGCTGCGAACACTAAAAAGAAACGTTGTCGCAGTATTTATTTCGACACACGATAGAAAGGACAGGCTTATCTCTCCATCCATTATATCAAGTTGACCGCGTGTCGGGTGACGACAGAGTTGCGTACCAGGATGTCGGAGATAATAGCCCCCTGTGTCAGGATAGTTGTCGCCTCTAAATTTTTACAATTAGAGGCAAAAAATGAAAAAAAGATTTTCTCAATCATTTAAAATACAAGCAGTAGAAAAGGCTTTGAACCGTTCTAATGAAACTACGCAACAAGAAGTTGCAGATAAACTTGGAATTGGTCTCTCAACCTTAGGAAAATGGATCATAAAATCCAGAAATAATGAATTGGAAGCATCAAGCTTAGATACGATGACACAAGAAAAAAGACCACAAGATTTTAGCTTAGAAGAAAGACTGAACCTCATCATTCGCTGCAGTTCGCTGGAAGAATCTGAAATGAATCAATTCTGTCGTGAAGAAGGTATTTTTGTCCATCATATCAAGCAATGGAAAGATGATTTCACAAAGAATCAAAGTCCATCCAATGGCGCCAAAGAAAGCAAACAATTAAAGGCCGAAATCAAAACACTCAAGAAAGAAATAAATCGTAAGGATAAGGCCTTAGCCGAAACAGCCGCCTTATTAGTTCTCCAAAAAAAAGTCCAGGCAATTTGGGGAAGCGACGAGGACAACTCACAATGAGTGATGACCGTTTAGAAATCATGGCCTTGATCAAAGAAGCCAGAGATTCAGGCGCCAGGCAGTCAACAGCCTGTGAAATTATTGGTTTTAGTCCCAAGACATTACAGCGCTGGTCACAATCAGACAGCCTTCAGGATGGCCGTATTGAAGCGAAACAAAGTCCTTCTAATAAGCTGACTGAGCTGGAGTACCAACGAGTCATGAAAGTGGCAAACCAGCCAGAATATGCTGATTTGTCACCCAATAAAATTGTACCTAAATTAGCTGATAATGGGATTTATATTGCCTCAGAGTCTACCTTTTACCGAATATTG
>JADGEK010000010.1:0-62255 GCA_016744395.1 Gammaproteobacteria bacterium
GAGCAATTTCGCCTGTTTCAATAGTTACTGTGTCTTGTCCAAACTGAAATGTTTTTTTGATTGGTGTCACGCTATTTTTACTCCGTTCATTCGGCTGAAGTCGTCCCTGAACTGAAACATATTCTGCTTATTTGTTATTCAGGAACATTGTGAAGAGTTTGTTGTTTTAACTTGTATCTTTATAAGATTGTATTTACAAAGATAGGAGTTGTTTTACTTACGTAAACCTAACTTAGAAATCAGCGCACGGTAACGTTCGCTGTCTTTGTTCTTAAGGTAGTCAAGCATTTTTCTACGCTTACTTACCATTTTTAATAAGCCACGACGTGAGTGGTGATCGTGTATATGAACTTTAAAGTGCTCAGTCAGATCGATGATTTTGGCCGTTAATATAGCCACTTGAACTTCTGGAGAACCAGTGTCATCAGTGCCACGGCCGTGTTCTTTGATTAGTTCACTTTTTTGTTGTACAGAAATCATTTTTTACTCCTAAAACATTTAAGGATCAGAAAAAACAGTCATTTGTTTTAACCAATATGCTCAACTAAAGGGTTAAGGCTGTGTAACAAATGAAAAAAATTTACGTCATTGTCACAGTCTTAAACAAGGCGTGTATTTTACCTTCTCAAATTGTTTATAACAAGCAATTAATTACTAGGATTCAATTGTTTCCATTAACAGAATAAGTATTTCTACAAAAACAATAATCTTTTCGGTTTTAACCTTTGGTTTTCATCAAGAATTGCAAGACAAATCAATTGTTTATCATAGTATAATCGATAGTCATTTGACTTGATGTCAGGCTGTATATCGATGGTCATACCATGCTGAATGCGAGAATACTGCTGTTCATTGATTTCAATGGCAGGAATTTGTTGAATGGCAGTATCGGTGGATAATAATAAACGATCCATACTTTCATAAAGAGAAGGATCAATGGACTGATCATCAGAAGTATCAAGTATCCCTTCGAGACTGTACTTTTCAAATAATTCGTCCATTGTGATGGCTTGTGATAATAAAAATGGACCAGAATCAATGCGTCTTAAAGAACCAATATGCGCACCACAACCAATTTTTTCTCCAATATCTTCACATAAGGTACGAATATAGGTCCCTTTTGAGCATTGAACTTCAATCTCTATAAAGCAGTCTTTATTGACTTGAGTCTCTAAGCAATAGTTTATTAATTTGATACTAAAAATGGTAATAGAGCGAGATTTACGCTCGATTTCAATTCCTTGCCTTGCGTATTCATACAAGGGGCGACCATTATGTTTTAGTGCAGAATACATGGGTGGCGTCTGCTCTTGAAGGCCTTCAAATGAAGCGAGCAAATCCAATAATGTCTGATGATTGATTTCTGGTACAGTTTTCTCACCAATAAAATCCCCATCAGAGTCACCACTGGTGGTCACCGTTCCTAATATGCATTTAGCACGATAGCTTTTATTGGCATCCAATAAATAATGAGAGACCTTGGTAGCCTCACCTAAACAGATTGGTAAAACACCTGTGGCTAAGGGATCAAGGCTGCCAGTATGGCCTGCTTTTTGAGCATTAAACAAACGTTTAACTTTTTGAAGTGCTTTATTAGAAGTGATTCCAGTGGGTTTATCAAGCACTAGAATGCCATTAACAAGACGGCCTTTTTTTTTACGTGCCATTGATTAGCTTTGTTTGGATGGATTGTTTTTTGAGTCACTGTTTGCTAACGAATCATCCGATTCTTCTTCAACAAATCGATCATTGTCATCTGCTATGGCATTATCAATCAATTGAGTTAATTGAGCACCACGAAGAATAGATTCATCATAACGAAACTCCAGACGTGGTACGACTCTAAGTTTTACTCGTTGTCCTAATTCATAACGAAGAAATCCAGAAGCTTTATCCAAACCTTCACGAACTTTTTGTTTATTTTCAATTTGTTTTTTTTCGTCAGTATCAATATTTGCATTGATAATCGTATAAAAAACTTTTGCTAAACCTAAATCACGAGTCACATCCACAGCAGTAATCGAAACAAAGGCAAGACGAGGATCTTTGACCTCCCTCGTCAGCATTGTCGCTAACTCACGTTGTATCAGTTCACCAACACGGCGACTGCGACTGAAATCAGCCATGCTTATAGTGTCCTTTTAACCTGAACACGCTCATAAACTTCAATCTGATCACCTGCTTTAACATCGTTATAATTTTTAACACCGATTCCACATTCCATACCAGATTTCACTTCCTGAACATCATCTTTAAAGCGTCTGAGTGACTCAAGTTCACCTTCATAAATCACCACATTTTCACGTAAAACACGAATTGGGCTATTACGCTTAAGTGTACCTTCAACAACCATACAACCCGCAATGGCTCCGAGTTTTGGTGAGCGGAAAACATCTCTTACTTCAGCCAGTCCCATAATGACATCTTTAAACTCAGGTGCAAGCATGCCTGTCATGGCAGTTTTGATTTCATCTAAAATATCATAAATGACACTATAGTAATGTAAATCGACACTTTCTGACTCAATAATCTTTTTCGCAGAAGCATCGGCACGAACATTAAAACCAATGATAACGGCATTTGAAGCAACGGCTAGTTGAGCATCAGATTCATTGATACCACCAACACCATCAGAAACAATTTTGACTTGAATTTCGTCGGTTGACAGTTTTTTTAATGAATCTGAAATGGCTTCAACTGAACCCTGTACATCAGCTTTTAATACGATATTGAGGGTTTGTACACTTCCATTTTCCATTTTGTTAAACATATTTTCGAGCTTGGCAGCCTGTTGTCTTGCCAGCTTAACATCACGATATTTGCCTTGTCGAAATAGAGCCACTTCACGTGCTTTACGCTCATTTTTAACCACAAGGACTTCAGAACCAGCGGTGGGAGTGCCTGACAATCCAAGAACTTCAACTGGAATAGAAGGGCCAGCAGATTTGATTGTCTTGCCATCTTCATCCATCATGGCGCGAATACGACCATAGTCCTGACCAGCAATAACCATATCACCTTTACTAAGCTTGCCACTTTGAATTAGGATTGTAGCAACCGTTCCTCGGCCTTTATCAAGACGTGATTCAATCACGATACCTTTTGCTGGTCCATCTGGTATTGCTTGAAGTTCCATGACTTCTGCTGTCACAGAAATGGCATCCAATAAGTCATCAACACCTTGGCCTGTTTTAGCTGAAACGGGCATGAACATTACATCACCACCCCAATCTTCAGGAATGACATCAAGAGCGGATAATTCATTTTTGACACGCTCAGGATCGGCAGCTTCTTTATCAATTTTATTGACCGCGACAATAATGGGTACATTGGCCGCTTTGGCATGTTGCACTGCTTCTTTTGTTTGCGGCATGACACCATCATCAGCAGCCACAACCACAATGACAATATCTGTAGCATTAGCACCACGAGAACGCATAGATGTGAACGCCGCATGTCCTGGAGTATCCAGAAAGCTTATCATGCCCTTATTAGTATCAACATGATAGGCACCAATATGCTGAGTGATACCCCCTGCTTCGCCATCCGCTACTTTTGATTCACGAATGAAATCAAGTAATGAGGTTTTACCATGGTCAACGTGACCCATAATAGTAACAACAGGTGCACGAGACACTTTTTCACCTTCAATGTGCTCTTCCATGAGATTTTCTTCAATTTCTTGTTCTTTCATAAGAACAGGATTATGACCCATTTCTTCAATGACGATAGAAGCGGTTTCCTGGTCAAGCATTTGGTTAATGGTCACCATGCTGCCCATATTCATCATAATTTTGATGACTTCACCCGCTTTAACAGACATTTTTTGAGCTAAATCACCCACTTTAATGGTTTCAGGCACTGGAACATCAATCACCTTAACTTCGGTTGGCATTTCAAAAGCATGCTGTGTTTCAATTTCAGGCGTATTGAATTTCTTTTTCTTGTTGCGAGAAGAATTTGCAAATCGTCCTGAACCTTTACGTTGTTTATTACCCGCAGCGCCTTTTTTTGGTGCATCTTTTGAAGCATTAAATTTAGCTTTGTCAGGGTGTCTCTTTTTAACTGCAGATAGCTTCTTTTCTTCAGAAACGACTTTAGTGGGTGCGACCTTTGGAGTATTTCTTGGCGCTTCTTTTAAAATCGGTTTAGTCTGCTTTCTTGCTAAATGCTCAATTTCACGTGTCTCTGCAATTTTATCTTTTTGAACTTTAACCGCTTTTTCTTTTTCAAGACGTTCATCTTCCAGTTTTTGTGCTGCGGCTTTTTTCGCTTGCTCTACTGCTTGTTGAGAATCTAAATCAGCTTTTTCTTTTGCAAGTACCTCTGATTCCTCTATTGCTTTAGCTTCTTGAGAAACGCGACGAGCTTCTAATAATTCAGCATCAGCTGATGACGTATTTTCATCAACCGCACTTCTTTTAACATAAGTGCGCTTTTTTCTAACTTCTACTTTTACTTTACTGCTGGATTTATTCGTACTTGAAGCGGATGTAAGTTCACTTGTTGTTTTACGCTTTAAAGTGATTTTGTTCGGTGAATTTTTAGTTACTGAACCGTGTTTATCACGTAAATAAGTGAGTAATTGTTGCTTTTGATCATCACTAATGGATGAATCAGCATTATCAACTTTTATACCTGCACTGTGCATCTGTTCAATAAGACGTTCGACGGGCGTGCCAATGGTATTGGCAAATTGTGCAACTTTTGTTTCTGACATTATATAAATCTCCTCGCCCTATGTTACTTCTTGTCTTCAGTGTCTGTTTTATCAGTTGTACCTGATTCAACATTTGTTTCAGTAGCACCTTCTTCAGCAGGACTTTCGTCTGCAAACCAAGGAGCACGTGCTGTCATAATTAACTCACCTGCTTGTTTTTCATCCATTTCCTGGATTTCAAGCAAATCATCAATGGCTTGTTCAGCCAAGTCTTCCATTGAAATAATGCCTCTGGAAGCCAATTGATGAGCCAACTGCTCAGTCATACCATCCATTTCTAGTAAATCCGTTGCCGGTTCAGAATCACCTAACTGTTCTTCATCAGAAATTGCCTTGGTAAGAAGCACATCTTTTGCACGTTCTCGTAAAGCCATAACAATTTCTTCGTCAAGGTCTTCAATTTCAAGCATTTCCTGAAGAGGAACATATGCGACCTCTTCAAGGGATGTGAAGCCTTCGTTTAAAAGAATGATGGCTAAATCTTCATCAATCATTAAATCTTCAATTAATTGATTGAGCAAATTCTGAGTTTCTTCATCACTCTTGTTTTCGGCATCTTCAACCGTCATTACATTCAAGTCCCAACCTGTCAGTTGTGACGCTAATTTAATATTTTGACCATTTCGACCAATAGCCTGTGACAATTGAGATTCATCAACGGCAATATCCATTGAATTTTTTTCTTCATCAACGACAATCGATTTTACTTCTGCTGGAGACATGGCATTAATAACAAATTGAGCGGCATTTTCATCCCAAAGAATGATATCTACTCGCTCTCCCGCCAGTTCGTTTGAAACCACTTGAACACGTGAACCGCGCATGCCAACACAAGCACCAACAGGATCGATTCTGTCATCATGCGCCTCAACAGCAATTTTAGCACGTAAGCCAGGGTCACGTGCTGCTTTATGTATCTGGATTAAACCTTCCCCAATTTCAGGCACTTCAATTTTGAACAGTTCAATCAAATAGTCCGATGAAACACGGCTTAAGCTTAACTGAGGACCTCTTGACTGACTGGCTGCTTCATAGAGATAACCTCTGATACGGTCACCGTTTCGAACTGGCTCTCTTGGGATCATGTCTTCTCTTTTAATGACCGCATCGATGTTGTTACCAATATCGACAATAACGTTACCACGCTCTATGCGTTTAACAATACCTGAAAGTAATTCTCCAATGCGTTCCTGGTATTCATCAGCTACTTTCTTGCGCTCTGCTTCACGTACTTTTTGTACAATAACTTGTTTGGCTGTTTGAGCTGCAATACGACCGAATTCAACTGAATCAATAGGTTCTTCAATATAATCACCAAAGGCGATTCCAGGATTATCATCCACAACACGAGTAAATAATACTTGTTTATCGTAGTGTTCAAAAGGTTCCGTTTCATCATCAAGGACTAACCAACGGCGGAATGTTTCATAGTCACCAGTTTCACGGTCAATTGAGACTCGGACATCAATCTCTTTACCACTTTTTTTCTTAGTAGCAGAGGCTAATGCAGTTTCAAGGGCATCAAAAATAATCTCTTTTTCGATACCACGTTCATGTGATACAGCATCAACGACCAGAAGGATTTCTTTGCTCATATTTTTACCTTAACAATTCCTGTAAGATTCAGTTATATATTAAAATTCAGTAGCCTAAATTAAAATTTAGCGACAATATTTGCTTTATCGATATCAGAAAATGGTATCGATATGGATTCATTTTCAACATCAAATATGATGTTGTTATTTTCAATAGCAGTGATTACACCTTTAAATTTTCTTTGACCATTTTCAAGTTGAGGACGTATGGTTTTAAACTTGACTTCTTCGCCAATAAACTGCTCATATTGTGACAATTTAAACAGCGGTCTATTTAAGCCTGGAGAAGATATTTCAAGTGAATACTCACTGGCAATTGGATCTTCGACATCTAATACAGCACTAAGCTGACGGCTCACATCAGCACAATCATCAACTCCAACACCATTCTCTGTGTCAATAAAAACTCGTAATATTGAGTGGCGCCCTTGCGAGATAAACTCAAGCCCAACAAATTCATAATCCATCGAAGTGACAACAGGCTCTAGCAGGTTTTCTAATTGTTGTGTCTTAATTGCCATTCTTGCTGTCTCTGGTCTTATTCATGGTATTTTGAAAACAATTTAATAACTATTGTAAGGTGTAAACTAATTAAGGTGTAAACGTTAAAAATAATCTTACACAAATAAAAAATGGGCCAAAGGCCCACTCTAAAATATCCATTCATCCCATTAAAACGAAATAGGAATGAATGGAATGGAAGATAATGTTGTTATCTTCCAATGAATACGATAAATAAATAGAAATATAAAGAAATAAGCAATAAAAAGTCACTTCTTTTATATGGCCTGTTATTTATTTGGCTAGATTATAGGGGCATATTACATGCATAGCAAGCTCTTTATGACTAAAGTACCGACTCACTTTATAAGGCAACAGCTCAGAGAGTAAAGAATAAACATTAATCCATAAAAATTGCCTATAAATCAATTATGGCAAGGAGTTTATTATCGTTTAACAATACAGCTAAACAGTGACATTTTGAAAAGCCAACAATAGGTTTTTAGGGGTTATAATGCCACAAATCTTATCTTCAGCATTCACCACAGGAATATGATGAATATGGTGTGTATAAAAAATTTCAAAGAGTTCAAGAATATGGGCATTCTCATCAATTGTGACTGCAGGCTTAGCCATTAAATGACCAGCATATTCAGGTTTATGAGTATGACTACTATTTGTTTTTAAAACAAATTCAGACAGTTGTGCAATAATATTTGAGTTTGAGTTTGAATTAACTGAAATCTGATTCAAAAAATCATCCATACTAATAACGCCCAGCACATAGCCCGCTTTATCTGTCACTGGAAAGGCATGCACACGATTTTCAATAAGAAGTTTCCATACCTGTTCAATATCCGTATCATAATCAACGCTAATGACATTTTCAGTCATAATGTCACGACATAAGATTTCACCCATTTTTTTCTTATGGGTATGCATGAGAGAGAGATTAAATATTTTATTTAAATCATCCTCTGACACATCCACAAATACATCCAAATCAGTTAATGCGTCATGTAAATCTGAGCGATGTATGAGGTTAGGACGGTTAATTGATTCACTATTACTGGCTTTTGGCCCACTTAGAGGGGAATCCTTTTGCTTTAACACATCTCGAATACCATTCGGATAGCAACGATTAGGAATCAAATTATTAATAATCAAAGCCCAGATCAGCATAACAATGATATTTAAAACAATTGGAGTGAGCATATACATATAACCCAGCTCAGTTATTGCACTTCCTCCCACAACAGCGGTGAGTGCTGTGGCACCGCCTGGTGGATGCAGGCAACGAGTAATATACATAATAAAAATAGCTAAGGATACAGCGATAGCAGAGGCCATAACAGGATCAGAAATTAATTTAGCCACACTGATGCCCACAAAGGCTGAAAACAGGTGGCCTGCGGCAAAAGACCAGGGCTGAGACAGTGGCCCCTTAGGTACAGCAAATAGTAAAACTGCTGAAGCACCCATTGATGCCACAACCCAGGGTAAAGATTCCTGGTCTAAAAAAAACTGACTAATGGCCATAATAAGACCAATACCAACCAATCCAGCAATCGCTGAAATAGCCTTTTCTTGCACAGAAACCGTCGAAGAGCCAGGTCCAAAGAGCCTTAAAATATTTCGTAAAATCATAATATACTTCTATTTAACTTTAAATTTCCCCCCACATAATTTGGAATTTTATGTTGCCAAAACGATGGGTGCTAAATTTTAGTTAATCTGTTATTTAGTCAAACAAAAAAAAAATAAGTGCTATAGTCAAGTAAGACAATACAAAATTACTCAATAGCGATGCTGAGTATACGTTTCATTTCATAAAATTAAGCAGTGAATATAAATGACCGAAATTGACCTTATCATTAACCAGTTTATTCTTGAAGAAGGTAAATTATACACTTTACCCGAACTCTATCACCAATTAGAGAAAAAAATTCTTTCTAATACGGCGACTATTGATGAGATTGGAGAAATTATTAGTACTGATGCCACACTCAGTGCAAAAATACTAAAAATTGCCAATAGTCCTTTGTATGGTTTTCGGGCTGAAGTAGCCACATTA
Source organism: Gammaproteobacteria bacterium (assembly GCA_016744395.1). Lineage (GTDB taxonomy): Bacteria > Pseudomonadota > Gammaproteobacteria > GRL18 > GRL18 > GRL18. Next base: position 8,891 of record JADGEK010000010.1, read on the forward strand.
AATCGAGCGCTTAATCTTGTCGGAGTGCAAGAAGTTAAAAATCTCATTTTATTGGATTCGCTGGCAGGTAAATTTAACGATGCCAGTCAATGTAAAGTGGTTAAAATGGAAGAGTTCTGGCGTAGGTCTGTTTATCTCGCACTTATTTCTAAACGATTATCAAAAAGATTAAAGCACCCTGATACTGATCGACTGTTCATTTCTGCTATTATGAGTCGTCTGGGACAACTGGTTTGTTGTTCTATTCGATCTGACGAAGTCTCTCAGGTGGCCAAAGAGTACTCAAAAAATCCTGATAAAATTGAATTTGACATCGAAAATAAGCATTTGGGTTTTACTTACAACGAAGTAAGTGCAAAAATACTGGAACATTGGAAAGTACCTAAAGAGATCATTATTAGTCTTCGATACCTTCATGCACCGCACTCTGCACCAGCAGAGGTTAATAATACATATTTGACTGATATCGCTATTTTAAATATAGCGACTATTTATAGTGGCATTTTAGAACAAGATGATTTAAGTAGCGAATTAAATGAACAGGGCGAGCCTGCCGTTATATCAGCTGATGTATACTTAGCTAAAGTGAAACCTGAAATCAATAACTTGCTTAAGGTTGACCAAACAACTATTGAAGATATTTTATTTGAAATAGAAATAGATGCACTTGAAATTTTAGGAATTATATTCCCAAACTCTAATCTCATCTATTAAACGGTTGATAAAAGGATGACACCCCTGCCCTTTTAATCTTCTCTGTTCTTATAGAGGTGACATACCCCATATCGATACTGGGTTCTCAGTCATTATTAAAAAAGAAGTAATTCCCTAGAATAAATTATGGCCAGCAAAAAAGTATTCAAAGTTTCTTTTAAAGGCGTTATTTTACCTGGTTTTGATAAAAATCAGGTAATCGAAAATGTTCACGATATTACCAGAATCCCAAAGCAAACTATCACCAGAAAGTTTTTTTCAGGTAAAACTGTGGTCATTCGCCATGCGGATTCTCAAGACTATGCCAGCCGTTTACAAAAAACATTTGCTCAAGCTGGAATAGAAACTTATATCGATGAATTTACTGAAACCGTTTCGGATGATGAGTCAATTGATACAGGCGTTGTCACACAAAATTCTGAAGCTGTGCCCGTTCATGATCCAAACACAGTAGAATCACCTTCTAACACACATAAATCAAACCACTTAAAAATAATTACTGTTATTGCTGCAATGTTTATCCTTGCTCTGATTACGCTCTTTTTTATGAATAGCGAAAATCAATCTGATACTGATGTGACGCATCAGGCAACTCAACAACTTTCATCTCCAAAACAACAACAAAAGACTGTCACTTCAACGACAAAAAAAGAAAAAACATCTGAAGATATTAATAAAAAGCAAGTACTAGTTACCCCGCCTACTCAAATACCATTAGCAAGCAAGGAATCAACTTTAGCAACAGATGAGTCCGTTCACTTAATCAATAAAGATGAGATAAGTGGCCTGATTAAAATCACAGACAAATCAGAACTAAAACAACTCCAACAGTTTTCACCATTACTAGGTATCAAATCAAACTTATTTGGCATTATTAACGGCAACCTTAATTCTTCCATGATTATTTCTGAGCAAACACCACTGTATCTCTTTAACAAAAGGGATAAAACAGAGTTTCAATTTAGTCTTTTGATCACAATAGATAAGAGCATACCCAAAGCTCTAGTCAATAAATTAAATACAGAGCTCAATAATACTGAATGGAATCAAAATAAATTAAACTTGTCATGCACACCGAACCAAGTAATTAAAGCTTTAATTGTCAATGATTATTTATTAGTCACAACTATTGATGATAAGCAATTAGCAGATTTTGAACGGGTACTAAAAGATAATAAAATCGCCTCTAGTTTACAAAAATTGGACTCTCTGTTTGTGCAGTCAAAAGAACCAGTGGATGAGAAAACTAAAACAACTTTTAATTTATATTATCAAAATAATGCTAAACAGACTTTTTTTCAACTATCTTCTAATAATGAAAACTATTGGTTGTCACTGGATAAAGACAGTCTTAAACAAATACAAGGATTACTTAAACAGCTTAACATTGATACAGAAAAATCAAATAATCACTCAACCATCAAAACCATTAATTTATATAACCAAAGCCTTTTATTAATAGCCCATCAACGTAAAATATTTAATAATAGACAATTATTAACAAGACCATCAGATGGAAATCCATTTCAAACTGAACAGATTGTCAAAATTGTTAAATCCTACTCCGATAATGACATTCAGAATTATAAAGACCAATTGGATATAGAATTGTCAGCGCAATGGCAATCAGGTCCATTTGCAATAACCACTAATCAATTTAAGTTTAATAAGAATTTGAGTATTGAACTTTTGGCTAAAGGCCAGAACATAAAAAATTTAATGGAATATTCACAATCAGCTTTTTTGCAAATTGATTCCGTGTTAAATCAAAAGAATATCAATATTCTGAGACCTGACTGCGCCCCACATAAAGCTTACTTCAAAGACATTGATGGAGAGCAGGAAGCCTATATTGACGATGATTTTATAAGCTACCAAACCATTACAGCAAAACAAGCAGTCAATATAGTGCCAGGTTTCAACAACTTTGACATTGATCTTATTGAAGGAGAAGTCGCTTTAACACTGCCCACAAAAATACAGCAAGAGGCAATAAAACTTCAAAAGACTCATTTACATACTCAAATCCATGATTTCTCTCTAATGGTAAAACACACTCCAAAAACAAACACTCTGAACTTTGGGGTGATCGGTAATACAGACCAATTTATTACAATTAGAGCTTACAACTATTCTGGAGATGTCATTGAAACACTTTTTATGACACAAAAAGCCTATTTTAACGATAAAGTAATAAGCTATAGACAGACATTCGCTGAACCGATTGAAGTGATAAAAGCATTTTATACAAAAGAGAATAAAACCATTAAATACCCTTTCAAATTTAAACCTGAAATTTTACCTGTCAAGAACCAAACTGAAAGCTTTGAAGAGAATGAAATATCTTCAACTGACAACGAACTCATCCCTTATATACCTGGAAAGCTGGACCTTATTCCCTTAAAGAAAAAAATACAAGAAGACAACCCCGAATGGCTAGGTACAAAATGGTCCAGTGAAAAAATAACTCAGAAAGTCACTTCTCCTTTTTATATTAATCTGTTCATGCATAAAAGTGACGGCACAAAAATTGATTCAGTACTGAATATTAAATCAAGCCTTTCAGCATTTATCTCCCAAAATATTACAGCTGTCAAATTAACACTACTGGATGATACAAAAATACTGATTGATAATTTTATTTCTTTCAATATCAGTGAACATTTTGACGGTGAAAGCGAAGGTGAACTGGAAGTTGATGGTGAAGGACAGATCATACCACCACAAATGACACTGTATCTCAATTCTAGCTCAGCATTTGAAATCAATAATCAATTACCCGCTAAAAGTAAAAACACTCAATCACAAATGCATGGGCATTTAACTTTAAGCCTACCAACTGCTTTTAAAACACATTCCAAAAAATATACCGCGCTGGGTCAGATAATCAAGCTTGATGGTTTATTTATTAAAACCGTACAATTAAACAAACATCAAATTCAATTTGAAATCCGAGGAAACATTAAAGATCTAGTCCAGTTAAAACTGTATAGCAAGAAAAACAAATTAATTTCCCAACCCTTTGAATTCAGCCACTTAGAAAAAAATAAAGCACTGATCACTCTGCTTTATAATGATGAAATTGATACTGTAAAACTGGTTTTATCACAAAATACCACCTTTGAAGAATATCCATTTTCTTTCTCTAAATAAACTTTACAAGTACCTGAGCTTATCACATATTAATAAACCAGCCAGTAGAGACATAGCTTGGTATTAGCTCTACCAGGAAATCGTATTCCCTGATTTTTTTTCTAATAATGACAAATATTCTTCATGAGAATTTATTTCTTCAGCCGATGCCAATTTAACCTGTAATTGAGTCTGCCCTGGCTCAAATCGGCGAATTGATTCTACACCGCCAGATGTACCAGAAGCATCATCCAATGTCAAACTTGTTTGACCACCCGTCATGGCCAGGTAGACATCAGCCAGAATTTCAGAGTCAAGCAAGGCACCGTGAAGTTGTCGATTACTATTATCAATAAAATAGCGACGACATAATGCATCAAGGTTATTTTTCTGTCCAGGATGATTATCTCGTGCGAGCTTCAATGAATCGAGGATACTACAGCTGACATCAATTTTTTCAATGGATTGATGGAGCTTTGTTTCTAATAAAACAATTTCATGATTAATAAAACCAACATCGAAGGGAGCATTATGAATAATAAGCTCACCACCTTTGACAAATTCCAGAAATTCATCAAAGATATCGCCGAAAAAAGGCTTGTCCGATAAAAATTCATCAGTAATGCCATGAACCTCTAAAGCTCCTTGATCAACTTTTTTATTCTCGGGATTGATATACTTATGAAATGTATTACCTGTAAGCTTTCTCTCAACCATTTCCACACAACCAATCTCAATAATTCTGTGTCCATGGGAAGGCTCCAAACCCGTAGTTTCAGTATCAAGAAAAATTTGTCTCATAATGATTCAATTCCTTTATTGGCAAGTTCATCTGCTTTTTCATTTTCTGGGTGTCCTGAATGCCCTTTTACCCATTCCCAGGTGATATCATGATTTTGCACCAATTCATCGAGTTGTTTCCACAAATCCATATTTTTAACTGGTTTCTTACTGGCCGTTTTCCAGCCTCTTTTCTTCCAGTTAGTGATCCACTCTGTGATCCCTTTACGTAAATATTGAGAATCAGTGGTTAAAATAACATCACAAGAACGTGTCAGTTGTGCCAGTCCCTTAATCGCAGCCGTCATTTCCATACGATTATTGGTCGTTTCTTTTTCACCTCCAAAGAACTCTTTCTCAGTCTCTTTATAAATCATCAGTACGCCCCAACCTCCTCGGCCAGGATTGCCTTTACAGGCACCATCGGTATAAATGTAAATTTTATTTTTTTCCATTAGATCAGTTGATTCCATAATTGAAGTTGGAGCGATTAAAGTCAGAAGATGTGTCGTTATTTGGGCTTTATATTAGAATGTATGTCTGATTTTATACCAGCAGTCTCTGGAGATAAAAGGTTATTAGAAAATTTCCACCCCTGTCGAATGGGTGTCAGTGTGGAAACTCGTTTAGTTGCAACCATTAAATAGCCACCTGCAGGTAGTAATTTTGAAAATTGACCTGCTTGCTCCATGAATTCTAATTTATTTAATAAACCTGAATTTCGTACAGGTGGGCGATAAAAATATTCACTGACTAATTTAATATCAAATCCTAAAAGCTTTAACCAATCACTTAAACGTTTCTGACTAATGAGATGTCCACAGGATGGTAAAGGTACCTTGCACATTATTCCATTTTTATCTCGAGTATTGGAAGAAATTCTTTTTTTTACTTCCCAATATTTATGCCATAAACCCCAAGGGCTAAAAGGGTTAAAACCAAGAAAAATAGCCTTACCTTCGGCAACAAGAATTCTATCAACTTCTCTGAGAATTTGGTGGGGATTCTGTTCGAACTCTAAGGTATGCGGTAAAACAACCGCATCCACTGAGTGCGTTTGAAGTGGTAATTGTTCGAAACTGGATACTAAATGCGTACAATGAAAAGCTTGGGCAGCACTAGATAAAGACTCAATGCTGTATTGATAAGACGTTCTTGAATCCGCAGTAAACCTGCCATTACCTCTATTATTTTCATCATCTTCTAAACAGCCTAATTGTACCAGATTAAAGCCAAAGATTTGTTCCAGTATAACAGAAAGTGATTCTCTTTCTTTAGATAGAAGAGCTTGCCCCAAATCCGTTGAATACCACTCCCGTACCATGAGCCATGGATTTTCAAAATCCAGAGTATTTGATTCTTTTTTAACAGTGCTCCCGCCCAATGGGGAAAATATATTCTTTCTTTTATTCATTTAAAGTTGTCAAATTTTATCAATATATCCCCAAACAAACTGGGAATGGTTAAAGCTGAGCTTTCAGGTTGTATGATATAATGCTTAATTTTAGGTAAAAACTCTTAAAATACAACCCAATGAAAATGTGAAATGTAATTTTTGAAAGCTTAACAGTGTATTTTAGAGAACAATATCAAAAAATCACCTTAAATATCTGTTTAAGTCACACTATAGGGGTTATTATATATTACAGACGCATTATTTATACACATTATCATGACCAAAAACATAAAAAACTGGCTTTCCATAAACAAAATGCAAATTCCAATCTTTTTTCTAAGCATCAAGATATAACTGAGACAACATGAACATAAAGTTTTACATTTTAATCTACTTAAGTCTTTTTGTTATTCATGGGTGTTCATCTCTTAATGATGAAGTGCTGATAAAATCATCAGATAACTCCTCTTCTAGCGATTATTTAACCGATATTGATGATCAAAAGCCAGAAAAAAATGACGATATTGATCCGATTTTAAAATCAACACATGATATTCTTGAATCTGCTTCAAAGAATCAGGAGAATCTTGATGACTCGTTTGAGATAGATACAGAGCAAAACAATGCTCCTTCGTCCTCATTAAAACAACAATACGAAGATGTCTGGTTGCGTTTACCTGATCTTTATCAAATGTCTCACATTGATAATAAACGAATACAACAACAGCAAAAATGGTTTTTAAAACATAAAAAATACTTTGAAGGTGTCTCTAAACGCGCTTCTCCTTTTTTGTATTTTATCACTGAAGAAATCAATCGACGTAATATGCCTGGAGAAATCGCTTTACTCCCAATCATTGAAAGTGGTTTTAAAACACACGCCTATTCAAGAATGAAAGCATCAGGCTTATGGCAATTTGTACCTGCAACAGGTAAATATTTTGGTTTAAAACAAAACTGGTGGTATGACGGTCGCAGGGATGTTTATCAATCAACCCTGGCTGCTTTAACCTATCTTGAACAGCTTAATAAGTATTATAAGGGCGATTGGTTATTAGCATTAGCGGCTTACAATGCAGGTGCTGGCAATGTGAATAAAGCCATAAAAAAGAACCTTAAACGAGGAAAACCGATTGATTACTGGTCTCTGCCTCTGCCCAAAGAGACCCGTAAATATGTACCGAAGTTACTTGCTGTTTCTAAAATAGTTCAAGAGCAAAAAAAACATAGTATCACTTTAGTTCCGATTGAAAACAGTCCGAGCTTGATGCTGGTTGATACAAAATCTCAAATTGATTTATCACTTGTGGCTAAAATGGTCGATATCAGCTTAAAAGAAATGCAAACCTATAATCCTGCCTTTAAACAATGGGCTACCGATCCTGAAGGGCCACACCATTTATTGATCCCTATTGATAAGGTTGAACGATTTGAAATTAAACTCGCTGCATTAGATGATAAAGATCGAGTTCAGTGGTACCGTCATAAGATACGTTCAGGAGAAAGTTTGAGTGTTATTGCTCAAAAATATAATCTCTCTATCGCTGTATTAAAATCATCCAATCATCTTAAAAGCAATCGAATTCGTGCTGGAAAATACCTGATGGTGCCTTCAAATGGTCAAAACTTAGCAGTTCGAACATCGACCAATCGTTCGAAAAAGAATGCCCCACAAAAAATACCATCAAATTCACAAATCTATAAAGTTCGTAAAGGCGACTCTTTTTGGACTATTGCTCGTCGATTTAAAATGTCCCATAAAAAACTGGCCTCATTGAATGGATTATCTTCTGGAGACACACTGTCCATTGGACAAACATTAGTCATTTCAAAAAATAACACTCAGAATAATCCTATAACGTCTGAACGGAATACGAATATTATTAGTTATAAAGTCAAATCAGGCGATTCACTGTATACCATTTCAAAACAATTTAAAGTGAGTGTAAACGATTTGAAGCGCTGGAATCGATTAAATTTAAAAAAATACCTTAAACCAGGTCAAGAACTTAAAGTGCTTATTATTAGTTCAGTTCAGCCCATCTGATGAAGTCATCCAGTGCGCTAATTTCACTCACAATTGTTGATAAAAATCATTGTGCTATTGATACCGATTATCCGCTTGAAAAAGGTCAAAATTTACTCAAAAATTTATTGATAAATGGTATTAAAACACATTCAAAATGTGGTGGTAAAGCAATTTGCAGCCATTGTAAAATCCAGGTTATTTCAGGTCATCAATATTGCAATAATCCCGTTGCTGAAGAAAAAATTCATTTAACCAAACAGCAGCTGGATCAAGGTTGGCGACTTGCATGCCAAGTATTTTGCCTGAAAAATATCAGCATATATCTACCCAGCCATGATGAAATTTAAAATTTCAGTTATGACTTAATACATAATACAATTACATTTGAATTTTATTCTTCCTTTGCCTATACTTTCATTATGATAAAAACCCTTGAAAAACATGTCTCTACTTTGACTCTTATCAGCATTATTCTTTTATTTCTTACTGCTTGCTCATCAATTGTTTCTTCTACCACAGGTAAAATGGCCAATAATTTATCTTATACCATTTTAAATTCTGACGATCCTAAAACAGTGGCTGATGGTGCGCCTGCCTATCTTCTTTTAATGGATAGTTTTTTAATTGACTCCGATAATGAGCCAAAACTATTACAATCCGGAGCTATATTATACGGTGCCTATTCGAGTATTTTTGTATCTGATCCTATACGTGAAAAAAAGATGGCTAATAAAGCAAAGACTTATGCACTACAAGCTTTATGTCTGACAGATGAAAGTTTTTGTGATCTCGAAAATTTAGATTTTCAATCTTTTTCTAAACTGATAAAAGACATTAATAAAAACAATATGTCTTCATGGTACATATTAGGCACAACCTGGGCAGGTTGGATTAAAGCCAATAGTGGCAGTATGGCAGCAGTTGCTGATTTGCCCAGAGTCACACTGATTATGAATCGTATTGTTAAACTCGATGATGACTGGCAAAATGGTCAGGCACACCTTTACCTAGGTGTTCTAAATACTTTATTACCACCTGCATTAGGAGGTAAGCCTGAAAAAGGTCAATACCATTTCAAACACGCAATCCAATTGACCAAAGGCAAGGACTTAACGGCAAAAGTACTTTATGCTGAAAAATATGCTCGACTTATGTTTGAACAGGAATTACATGATGAACTTCTTCAAGAAGTCATTGAAGCCGATCCCTACTTCAAAAACCTGACACTGATGAATATTTTAGCTCAAGAAAAAGCCAAAGAGTTACTTGCAACTTCGCCAGATTATTTTTAAACATTGGAAAAAAAATGATTAAACCTTTTTCTCAGCTAATACACGTATTTCTATTTCTATTTCTATTAGTTGGCTCAAGTTCTGTTTATAGTAAAACATTTAAATTTGCATCTCTTTCACCCGAAGGTTCTGATTGGATGCAAAAAATGCGAGCAGGTGCAAAAGAAATTAAAGAAAGAACAAAAGGTCGAGTAAAATTCAAATTTTACCCTGGTGGTGTGATGGGAGATGACCAGGCTGTTTTACGTAAAATTCGAATCGGACAATTACATGGCGGTGCGCTTGCAGGTGGTAGCATTATGAAGGCAAACCCTGATTATCGCATTTATAGTTTATTACTGACCTATAAAAACCAGGGTGAAATTGATTACATACGTCAACACATAGATGTAGATATAAAGCAAGGTTTCGAAGAAGGTGGTTTCATTATTTTAGGTATGGCAGAGTCAGGATTTGCTTATTCTATGTCGTCAAAAGTACCTATTAGTAATATTAAACAATTAAAACATCAAAAAGTCTGGTCTCCCAGCAACGATAAATTGTCTCAAGAAACTTTGCAATCATTTGGTGTCACCCCAATTCCACTACCCTATGGTGATGTTCTGGCGGGGCTCCAGACTGGCCTGATTGATACTGTTGCCATGTCTCCCATCGGCGCAATTGCATTGCAATGGTATACACAAATAAAATATTTAACTGATATGCCGCTACTGTATTCTCTTGGCATACTTACGATTAACAAAAAGTCTTTTAAAAAAATTAAATCTTCCGATCAAAAAATTGTTCGCGAAGTGATGAACAAAGCATTTGCAGCAATCGATAAAACCAATAGAAAAAATAATATCGAAGCACTCGAAGTGCTTAAAAAATCAGGGATTCAATTCATCAAACCATCTAAAAAAGAATATCAAGAATGGTCTGACTTTGCTAAAAATGCTAATAAAAATTTAGTGAATTCAGGCAACCTGGATGTAAAATTGGTTAACAAAGTTAAGCAACTTTTAAAAGATTATCGTAAACAATAAGAATCCACTAAAATGGTACAATTTTTTAATGCATTACAGATTAAATTGATAAAAATAGAATCCATATTGCTGGTATCTACTTTTATCATTGTATTATTGATCGCTGTCACCCAGATTGTATTAAGAAATTTTTTTGATATGGGTATTTTATGGGCTGATACTTTTCTACGTATCACTGTATTATGGTTAGGCATGATGGGTGCATTGATAGCAAGCCGAAATAATAATCACATTAATATGAATTTAGGCTTGAAGTATCTAACGGGTAACGCCCTTCGATACATCAAAGCCATTGTGCACTTATTTACAGCAATTATCTGTTTTATTGTTTCATGGTATGGAATTAACTTCGTCACTATGGAGTATGAAGAAGCAGGAATTGCATTTTCAATAATACCTATTTGGTTAACTGTCAGCATAATTCCATTTGGCTTTGCAGTTATGGGCTTACGTTATTTGAGTTTAATGGTATTATTGATTGCCAAACATCCAATTGAAGAAATACCTTCTAATGCCAAAGTTTAACTATCATTCTGGCGATTCAATCGCTATTTTTAACTTGGGCAAGCTAAATTAATGCTTTTTATAATCATTACAATTTTACTACTTCTAGCCTGGTTTGGTGCTCCCCTGTTTACTTTGATCTTATCTGTGTCCATTATAGGCTTTACCTATCAGGAAATTGATCTGACCGTCATTCCCATTGAACTTTACCGTATAACCAACACTCCTCTATTACTAGCTCTTCCCTTGTTTACTTTTTCAGGTTTTTTGATGGGTGAAAGTAATACCTCACAACGACTGGTTAGACTTTCGAGTGCACTCCTGGGTTGGTTACCATCTCAATTAGTTTTAGTTACGTTGTTATCAAGCGCTCTTTTTACAGCTTTTACCGGGGCCACTGGTGTTACTATTGTTGCCTTAGGCGCTCTTCTTTATCCCGCCTTAAAACAATCTGGGTATACAGAAAAGTTTTCTCTGGGATTAATTACAACATCAGGGAGTCTTGGCCTTTTATTACCCCCTTCATTACCATTGATTTTATATGTCGTTATTGTTCAGCAGCTCGATTTAGATCAAAGTATCAGTATAGAAGAAGTCTTTCTTGCAGGTATTTTACCCACTTTATTAATGATTTCTACTTTATTCTTTTGGAGCATTTGGTTGACACGAAAACAACCTGTGGCAAGAAAAGAATTCAATACAGGAGAGTTATTTTCTGCTTTTAAAGAATCAATATGGGAGTTGCCATTACCCTTTATTGTATTAGGTGGAATTTTTTCTGGTGTTTTTGCAGTATCTGAAGCGGCAGCAGTGATTGCTCTCTATATTATCATTGTTGAAGTCTTTATTTATAAGGAAGTCAGTCTCTCTCAGTTGCCAAAAATCATTGAGAACTCAATGACCATGATAGGTGGTATTTTACTTATTCTAGCCTGTGCACTCGCAATGACCAATTATCTCATTGATGCTGAAATCCCTATATTATTGTTTGAGTGGATAAAAAATCATATTGATAGTCAAATTACATTTTTATTATTACTTAATCTGTTTTTATTAATTTTAGGTGCAATTCTTGATATCTTTTCTGCAATTGTCATCATTTCCCCTTTGATTGTGCCTGTCGCAATCAGCTTTGGAGTTCACCCTGTTCATCTAGGAATCATTTTTCTAGCCAATATGCAGCTGGGTTATCTGACTCCACCTGTGGGAATGAATTTATTCATTGCCAGCTATCGATTTAAAAAGTCCATTTTTGATATCTACCGTTCTACTATTGTCATGATGTTACTTCTTTTGGGCTGTGTTCTTATTATCACTTACGTTCCTTCACTCAGTTTAGTTTTTTTAGAGAAATAATTTCATTTTAATCTCAAGTTACAGTATCGATATAAAGGTTTTTTAAGCATGAAAGTTTTAATCGTTGAACGTTCAAGACTTCAACAAACAGTATTATCACGTATTTTTTCTGGTGAAGGCGTTATTGTTTCTCTTGCGCATAACATTTCAAATGCATTAGAAAGGCTCCATGAAGAAGATATCGATATCGTCTGTACAGGCTATCAACTGGAGTATGAAAAAAATGGAATTGATCTAACAAAAGAAATTCGATTAATTACAAAATATAAAGAGATCCCCATTATGTTAATGGCCTCTTTAGATAAAAACTTATCCACTCATGATGCCTATAATGCAGGCGTAACTGAAATCTTCAGCCGTACTAACTCTGAAGAATTATCAGAAAAAATACAGTCTCTGTTAAATCGACGCAATTGCACAATTAATGCTCATATATTATATGTCGAAGACAGTAAAACAGCTGCAATAATTACTATGAGGGATCTTAACGGTACTAATGTTACTTTTGATCATTTCTTTAGTGCCGATGAGGCTATTTTAACCTATAAAGAGAAACATCATCTCTATGACATGGTAATCACAGATGTTGTGCTGGAAGGTAAACTTGATGGTCTTGCTTTTGTTAGAGCGTTGAGAGAAATTACACCTGAAAATTACAAAATGCCTATATTAGCGGTGTCTGGACTTGATGATACTTCAAGACGAGTTGAATTGCTGCGTTCGGGGGCCAATGATTATATTGTTAAACCTTACGTTAAAGAAGAGTTATTAGTTCGTGTCAAAAACCTTATTATGACCAAACACCTCTTTGATCAAGTGGAAACACAACAAGAACAACTCTATAAACAAGCAATGCAGGATCATTTGACTGGCCTACACAATCGACATGCTATGGAAACGCTATTACCTAAATATTGCAGTGCTGCAATTCGTCATAATAAACCAATTGGCATATTGTTTTTTGATATTGATCATTTCAAACAAGTGAACGATGTACATGGCCATGTAGTTGGTGATGACGTACTGGCATTAATGGGAGAAATCATTCTACATAATTTTCGGGCAGAGGATTTTAGTGCACGTTATGGTGGTGAAGAATTTATTGTTATCTTATACAACATAAATCATGAACAAACTCAGACTATTGCAGAAAAATTCAGACAGAAAGTTGAGAAATATGACTTTTCAAGTTTGAATATTACTATCAGCATTGGTGCACTGACGACTTATATTCACAGTGATACTGACATTCAACAATTGTTAGTAGAATCAGATGAACTACTCTATAAAGCAAAAGAATCTGGAAGAAATAGAGTTTGTTCTAACAATTTAACCTAGTGAATTATCACTGAACACGTTAGTGATGACCCATTTTATTTATGTAATAAACTCAACTATTAGATATTTTGGCACTCAATAATTATATCTTTTAAAGCTTTTATAGGGCTTGTATTTGCAGTAATGGGACGACCAATCACCAGATAATCAGAGCCTGCAATTAATGCTTCAGATGGTGTCATAACTCTTTGTTGATCGCCGATATCTGTCCCTGCTGGGCGAACTCCTGGCGTTACCAGAGAAAAATCAGGGCCAATTTCTTGTTTTAAAACACTGACCTCTTGAGGTGAACAGACAACACCATCTAAACCAGAGTCATAGGCTAGTTTAGCCAACTTTAAAACCTGAGCAGCAGGTTCAATATCAAGACCCACTTCTGAGATATCATAACGAGATAAACTGGTTAGAATCGTCACACCAATCAATAATGGTTTATGTGTACTTTTTTCAATGGCTTCGCGTGCAAACTGCATCATTTTACGACCACCTGAGGCATGTACATTCACCATCCAGACCCCCATATCAGCCGCCGCATGACAGGCAGCCGCAACCGTATTAGGTATATCATGAAATTTTAAATCTAAAAAAACATCAAATCCCATATTTATTAATTTATCGACTAATGAAGGACCACAACGTACAAATAATTCTTTACCTACTTTTAAACGACACAGTGTAGGCTCTAATTGATTAACTAATAACATAGTGGAAGCTTCATCTTTAAAATCTAAAGCAATAATGATCCTGGGTTCTTTTGTGGATGATTGAGTGGATGTGATGGTTGATGTCATCTGGATTCCTACAATTTAAAAATAAGTCGATGCTTATTTAACTAATAATTTTGGCTGCTTATTGATTACTCGCCTTCAATACCCTGGATTGGCTTTGTGGAGCTCCAAGACTTACAACTTGGGCACTGCCAATGCATTGATTTGCCATTAAAACCACATTGAGTACACTGATAGACAGGTTTGTTTTCAAGTAACTTATCAGTGATTTCTTGTAAAATCAAAAGATTATCGTGAGCTGTTCCTTTGGTAAAGTCCAGACTGATATCAATGAGTGAGCTTAAGCCACGTATCGAAGGTTTTTTTCTTAAAGTACTTACAATAAAAAGTGCTGCAGCTTTATCATCCTGAGTCTTCTGAATTTGCTGGGCACAGAGTAAAATAGAAGTGATGCCGCCGTATTTATTTAATACATGTTCTAAGTAAGTTTTAATTTCTTTCGTGTTATTAAGCTCTTTATAACATTGCAGCAAAGCGCCCAGTACTTCAGAAATTAAAAGTGGATCCTGTTGCTCAACACGTCGATAGGCTCGTGTAGCTGCCTTACAATTTCCCAATTTTTTATTGATTTCACCTTCAAGTATACTGGCACGTACAGATAATTTATCAGTACCCAGTGCTTTTTTGACTTGTTTTAATGCCGCTTGAGAGTGACCTGCATTATGGTTAATTAAAGCCAATTCACAATAAAAATGGGCGACTTGCTGTGAGTAAGGTTCATTGGTGGCAGATTCAAGCTTTTTAGCAATTAAAATTGCTTGTTCCCAATCATGTTCTTGCTGATAAATGGATAATAAATAGCCGAGAGCAGAAGGCACATTAGATTGCTTTTGTATCAATTCATGAAACAGATTTTCAGCCCTATCCAACAAGCCCGCATTCATAAAATCTTTTGCCAGTTCATATAAAGCATCATTTCTTTTAGCAAGGCTCAAGGAAGGTTTGGCAATTACATTTTGATGAATTTTAATGGCTTGTTCAACTTCACCACGTTGACGATAAAGGTTGCCTAAAGAAATATGAGTATCAACGGTTTCTTCACCCACTTCTAACATACCAACAAAAACATCAATGGCTTTATCTGTTTGTTCGTTAAGAAGGAAGTTAAGCCCTTTGAAATAATCTGAACTGAGGGTGTAAGAGTGTAGGGATGGTTTTTTTTCAGGCTTTCTGCGACCCAGAAAAACACCCAGCATAAAAGCAATAATAATAAAAGGTAAAACAATAAATAAGGGAGTATTGTCTATCATAAAACCTTAAAGCCCACTTTTATCAGTCAAAATTACGGCTGATAAATCAGGGTTTATTTATTTGATGGCTACTGTCTGCCTGGTCGTTATACTGTAACAATCTAAGTAGGCACTGAGTAAATAAATTCAAATAGTTTTTTCAGGTGATTCAATCAATGTGACTGAATTATCATCTGCTTTTTCTTCAATTTTTTTCAATTGTCTTTGTGCACGACGAACCTGATGCCTAAGACTTAAAATGACCAGACTATTAATCATCGTTGCCAGTAAAGCCCCGACAATAACAGCGCCAACCAATAAAATAGACAGTGGTTGTGTAATGCTTCCATAGTAAAAATTAAATACGACTTCATTCGCATTTACAATGGCAATTGCAACACCAAAAGCCATAAAAATAAGTAACATTAAAATACTAAACAATCGTTTCATAAGTTTTCCGAATCGTTTATTTACACATTTTGTGAGATATTCTAAGTATAGAACATCATGAGCAGAAGCGTTTGTTACAAAATTTCTTTACTGCGTGTTTTATTCACTCGTTCTCTTAGCTCTTTACCTGGCTTAAAATGTGGAACGTATTTAGATGCCAGTGTGACTGCATCACCCGTTTTTGGGTTTCTGCCTGTTCTAGGTGGACGGTAATGCAAAGAAAAACTACCAAAACCACGAATTTCGATACGCTCGCCTGAAGCGAGAGTTTGTGCCATAAGATCAAGCATCGATTTAACAGCTAACTCGACATCTTTGTAGGCTAATTGAGATTGTTTTTGAGCAAGTGCTTCAATCAACTCAGATTTGGTCATTTTTTATATTATCCTTAGGTCGATATTGGCGTAAGTATCTAGTCTATTTTGATGGAATTCACTTTGACTGCGTGAAAACTCAACCCTCTCCCCCAAAAATGGGGCATAAATCAAAGTAGTATAGCTTTAGGCCATAATATAATTCAACACAATAATAAAATTTGAGATATCACTCGCAAATTTTATTAGGACCCAGAAAATAAAAGCATTTAAAGGGTCTGATTATTATTCTTTTTAGAACAGTCTCTAAAAAGCTTTATTTTTTATATAAGCGCATCACTTCATCAAATACTTCATTAATGGTGAGCTCAGAAGTATCAATGATATGCGCATCTTGGGCTGCTTTTAAAGGGGATGCACTGCGATTCATATCACGTTCATCACGCTCTTTAATTTCACCGATAAGGTCAGCGAGCTTAACATTATTTCCTTTTTCTATCAACTGCTTATAGCGTCTTTTTGCTCTTTCTTCAGCTGAAGCAGTTAAAAAAACTTTTAATGATGCATCAGGAAATAGAGTTGTTCCCATATCTCGTCCATCGGCAACCAGACCTGGTAATTTCAGAAAAGCTTTTTGACGCTTAAAAAGTGCATCACGTACTTGAGGAATTGCTGCAACAATTGAGGCATTATTACCTGCAATTTCAGTTCTTATCAATGCTTCGACATCGACTTTATCTAACAAAATACCACCCGAAGGTAAAAATATTACCTTCAGGTTTTCCGCCAGTAAGGTGACGTCATTAATCGAATCAAATGAAATGCCTTTTTGAATACAAGCGAGTCCAGTTAATCGATAGAGTGCACCACTATCAAGGTAATGCCAATTCAGTTTTTCAGCAAGAAGTGCTGAGATGGTCCCCTTTCCTACCCCACCAGGGCCATCAATTGCAATTACAGGTATAGTATTACTATCAGACATCTTAAGACTATGCCTCCTGTTCATTTGAAGAGGTGACGTTTAAGCCGCAAGAATGTGCTAGTCCAATAAAGTCAGGAAAAGAAGTATTCACATTGGCACAATCTTTAATGGTAATGGCCCCTTTAGCACACAGTGAAGCCATAGCAAAAGACATTGCGATTCGGTGATCACCCAGGCTGTCAACAGTACCCGAAGTAAATTCACTACCACCATTAATAATCATACCGTCAGTAGTTCCTTCACAATCAATTCCCAGAATTTGCATACCATCGACCATAGCTTGAATACGATCGCTTTCCTTAACACGTAACTCTTCAGCACCTGTGAGAATTGTTTGCCCCTGAGCACATGCTGCCGCAATAGAAATGGCTGGAAACTCATCAATGGCTAATGGCACTTGTTCTTCAGGAATATGAATACCTTTTAAAGGTGCATATCGAATACGAATATCAGCTACTGGTTCACCACCAACCTCTTTTTCATTAGACAAAGTAATATCAGCCCCCATGAGTTTGAGGATATTGATAATACCAATACGAGTGGGGTTGATACCCACATGATTCAGAGTGAGATCTGAGCCTTTTGAGATGCTTGCACCAACCATAAAAAAAGCAGCTGATGAAATATCCGAAGGTACATCAATATCACAGGCAGTCAGTTTGCCACCGCCTTGAAGACAAATTTTACTTTTTTGACTATCCAGTTTCTGGATGTCCAATTGATAACCAAAACCTTGAAGCATACGTTCAGTATGGTCACGAGTCGGTGCAGGCTCAGTAACGCATGTTTGACCTTCTGCATACAAGCCGGCTAATAAAATACAAGACTTTACCTGAGCACTTGCCATGGGCAGTGTGTAATCAATCCCTTTAAGTTGAGTATTATCATTACTACAAATTTTTAATGGCGCTGTGCCCTTCTCCTGGGATTCAATTTGGGCCCCCATTTGTACCACTGGATCCGTGACACGTTTCATTGGCCTTGATGATAATGAATGATCACCTGCTAAAGTCAAATCAAAACCTTGAGAGGAAAGTAAACCTGTTAACAGTCTCATGGATGTTCCTGAATTACCAAGGTCTAAAGAGCCATGAGGTGCTCTAAGACCATGCATACCGACACCATTGATCACGACCTTACCTTCTTCATCAGGTCCGGAAATCTGAACGCCCATTGCTCTAAATGCTTTTAGAGTAGCTAAGGAGTCCTCACCCTGTAAAAATCCAGAAATGGTGATAGTGCCTTCACTCAAAGAACCCAACATGATTGAGCGGTGAGAAATGGATTTATCACCAGGAACACGAAATTCGCCTGATAATTGACCACCAGGCTGAGCAATGTAGGTAATTGATTGTTCTTTTGACATTTCGGTTGACCCTTCTCCTGAAATTTGGCTTTTATGATAGAATTTACAAAAAACTAATTTTACGTCATGATAAAAAAGCTATAGTTTACGAAAAAAAAGGCTATGTGCAAGTTTTATATGATCATTTATTAATAATAATTGCACTTCTCGAGAGTAAGCCACTTATACTTTTAAGTAAATATCACAACTATAGAGATAAAGCATTAACTTAAACACTTAATCCATTGTTTATGAAGAGATAAATTAATACTCCCAATAACTTCCCTGGCTTGCAGGGACTCCTGGAAGACGGGCTCACCTGTTAAGGTGCATGAAACACAGCCAGACTCTTCAGCAATCAATAAGCCTGCGGCATAATCCCATAACATTTGTTTTCCATGAAGATAAATATGCCCTCTTCCCATGGCCAGCCAACACCAATCCAAAGCAACCGAACCAAAACTGCGTTGAGAACGGTAAGGGGGGGTTGAAACCAATTGAATGGCTAATTCAGTTGATAAGCGTTTGAAATCGACAATTGCTAAACATTCTTTAAGGTGTTGTGGTGCCTCTATGCGATGAATTAGTTGACCATTCATCGTGGCTCCCTCCCCTTTAACAGCAGTAAAACACTCATCTCTAACTGGATCATAGACCAGCCCCATAACCGTTTGCCCTTCAATAATTAAGGCCAAAGAAATAGAAAAGTAGGGTATGGTCGATGCAAAATTACTGGTACCATCAATTGGATCAAGACACCAGTAACCTGCATATTGTTGATCAAAAAATGAGTTCAATTCGGCTTCTGACAACTCTTCTGAAAAAAATTGGTATTCAGGAAAAGAATCAAAAAGTCTGGACTTAATTTCGTCCTGAACATCCATATCTGCCTGGGTAATTAATGAACCATCAGCTTTCTTTTGCACTTGTACATTTTTATAACAAGGCATTAAAACACTATTAGAAACCTGTTTAACTATATTCTCTATCTGATTGATTTCTATCATTTATTTATCTTGAATATTAATATTTGTTATTTGTAGGTATGATTAAAAAAATAGGCAATATCAGTCATACTCTGATAGTGCTCTATATCAATATCAGCTTTTTTAAAATCCAAAGCATCGGGATAACCACTGGCCTTTTCTGCTTTTAATTTGGCTTCATTAGCCCAAACAATGACCCATTGAGCAATATCTGAAATATTAGAACGATCTATTTGCTCACAAGCACTTGTTAATATCTGATAAAAACCATTCCTGGATAATGATCCATAAACATCTGCTAATAATTGTCTCTCATGTGTTAATAGGCCCTTAATGACATGCTGTGTTTTTTCCTGCATCAATTTATCACGCGTTTTTGATGAGTGGGATTTCAGGATTTCCTGAATATGCTTATAATTATCGGCACCTTGGGAGTCACTTGAAAAAGCAGAGACAAACGCTTCAAGAACCACTAACGCTTCATGTATATTTGAGGTGTTTCGAGAACGAGCGATAATTTTTTTACAAAAAGAGTCCAACTGTTTTGGATTCACTTGCATTGATAGAAGAAACTCTTCATTCATAATAATACATCACACATTTAAAATTCATTGTTATTACAAAGTGGGCAAGGCTAAAGTCTCACATCCAAAAATTGTTTCTAGCTGGAAGAGAAGATTTAACTTTGTCTATTAGAAAAAATAACAGTAGAAATGACATTCATTTTTTAGCAAAAATCATCACGGCTCTGCTTTGCACGAGTAAAAACTTGCTTTAAATAATCACCATTATCTTCATCAAGTGCAGTTCGCAACTGTTGAAGATCTTGAGTAAAGTGATCCAAGTGTTCAATTAATGCTTTTTTGTTAGCTAGGCAAATGTCCTGCCACATTGACGGGTCACTGGAAGCTATTCGGGTAAAATCTCGAAATCCACCCGCTGCGTTTTCAAATATTTCTTGTTTTTCGTCCAAAGTCGTTAAAGTATCCACCAAAGAGAAGGCCAGTAAGTGTGGTAAATGACTGGTCGCTGCTAAAACAAGATCATGATGCCCAGCTTCCATTAAGACAACTTGTGCACCTGCCGATTTCCATAAATCAGAAACCAGTTCAATAGCAGAGGAATTAGTTTTCTCTAGGGGCGTTAAAATAACTCGATGATTCTGATAAAGTTCTACAAAAGAAGCTTCTACACCACTATTTTCAGTACCAGCAATAGGATGACCAGGAACAAAATTGGCGGGTACTTCATCAAACACAGTTTTTGCAGCTTCAATAACGCTGGATTTTGTACTGCCCGCATCCGTAATAACCGCATCCACTTTCATTGAATTTTTTACCTGAGAAAGAATGCTCTTAAAACTGCCCACAGGTGTGGCAATGAAAATAATATCTGCATTTTCAACAGCCTGGTTTATATCAAGAAAAAAGTCATCAATGACCCCTAACTCGATAGCTTTAATCAGATTTTTGGCATTACGACCACAGCCTGTAATATGTCCAACTAGACCTGAAGCACGAACAGCTCTGGCAAAGGAGCCACCAATAAGACCTACACCAATAATTGTAAGGCGCTTAATTTTGGGCTGTTTAAGTTGAGAATTCATAAATGAATGACTTTTATTATAATGAAATGAGTCAGCAATTTAAGCCATTATTTTTTTTAGTGCAGCAAATACACGTTTATTTTCAGCCATCGTACCCACTGAAATTCTTAAATAATCTGGCATGTTATAATTTGCAACAGGACGTGTAATGACACCCTCATACAGTAGTTTATCATAGACCTCAGCTGCATTTGCCCCAATTTGGACACAAACAAAATTGCCCGCAGACGGAATATAGTTTAAGCCAACAGACTCAAAACCTTCAACTAAATAAGACATACCTTGTGTATTAAGTGACACACTCTGGCGAATATGTTCTTGATCATCCAAAGCAATGGCAGCAGATTCCAGGGCAAAGGTATTATTGTTAAACGGTTGTCTGACACGATTCAATAAATCAGCAATGGCTGCTGATGAAATGCCATATCCCACTCTAAAACTGGCTAGGCCATAAGCTTTTGAAAAAGTACGGGTAATGATGAGATTTGCAAAGTCGCCTAAAGCAGGCAACATAGAGTGATAACCATCAATATTGCCTGAAGCGTATTCTTCATAAGCCTCATCAATCACAACAACGACATTTTCAGGTACCTTTTGTAAAAAAATCAGTAAGTCAGCAGAAGGTAAACAAGTCCCCGTGGGATTATTCGGATTGGCAATAAAAATGAGTTTTGTATTCTCCGTAATGGCCTCAAGCATGGCATTCAGATCATTGCCCCAGTTTAAAGCAGGAGTGATGACCGCGGTAGCACCAACTGCTTGAGTGGCAATGGGATAAACAGCAAATGCATATTGAGAAAAAATAACTTCATCATGAGTGCTGGCAAAAGTTCTCGCAATGATATCCAAAACTTCATTTGAGCCATTACCTAAGGTAATTTGTTCAATTCTGAAATTCTGATGCACATCAGATAGTTTCTCAACCAGTTTATGCTTTAAAACAAAGCCATTACCATCAGGGTATCGGGAGAGTTCCAATGGGTTATCTAATGAATCTTGTAGATAGGAAACCACTTTTGGGCTAGGTCCCAATGGATTTTCATTAGAAGCCAATTTGACAGCATTTTTAACTCCGTAATCACGCTCTAACTCATCAATTGGCTTACCTGGAATGTATGGCTGTAATTGAGAAACACAATCCAGCGCATTAATCTGATTATTATTTAAACTCATTACAAGACGGCCTTTGGATAGGAGCCTAAAATTTTTAACAAACTGGATTGTTTTTTGATTTCAAGCAAAGCGTTAGCAACAGATGGATCTGAAGAATGACCATCAATATCAATGAAAAATAAATATTGCCATAAGCCGCTTTTTGATGGCCGGGACTCAATTCGAGTCATTGATAAGCCATTTTCTGATATGGGCTTGAGCAAATCAAACAAAGCACCTGACTCATTAGCGGAAGTTACCATAATGGATGTTTTATCAGTTGATGGTTTATCGGTGACAGGACTACTGGCATCCACATCTTGTTTACCTAAAATGATAAATCGAGTGGTATTATCAGGCTCATCTTCAATTTTTTCTGCGAGCAGATTAAGATCGTATATTTCAGCTGCTGCATTACTAGCAATTGCTGTTGCCCCTTGTTCCTGAGAAGCTAATCGTGCAGCTTCAGCATTACTATTAACAGGTATGCGCTCGACACCTGGCAAACTACTATCCAGCCACTCACGGCATTGTGCCAGTGATTGTTGGTGTGAATAGATCCTGGTAATTTGTGATTTACTTTGTTGGAAATCAGCTTCTTGAGTACCCATTAAATAATGATGAATTCTTAATGATACTTCACCACAAATCTTCAAGGGCGACTCAATTAACATATCTAAAGTATGACTAATGACACCTTCAGTAGAATTTTCAACGGGTACGACACCATAATAACAAGAGCCCGCATCAACTTCTCGAAATACCTCATCAATACTAGCAAAAGGGATTGTTTTAACAGAGTGACCAAAATGTTTCAGGGCTGCGGCTTGTGTAAAAGTACCTTCAGGACCTAAAAAAGCAATTTTCATGGTCTGTTCAAGTGCCAAACAAGCAGACATGACTTCCCGAAACAAACGAGCCATTTCTTCATTGCTGATAGGCCCCTTATTACGTTCCATCACTTTGCGTAAAACAGATGCTTCACGCTCAGGACGGTAAAATGTCACACTCTCGTCCTCAAATAACTCTGCTATTTTAGCATGAGCTACTTTCTGAGCACAGGTGGCACGTTGATTCAATAATAACTGAATCTGTTGATCCAGACTATCAATTTGATCACGTATTAGATTGAGATCTTCACTCAAGCTGCATTCCCTTTAAAGAGTTAATAATAAAGAGCTTTAAAATAAAAGCTAAGATAATACTCGAACAGAGAGTACACCTTCAATAGCTTTTAATGTATCTACAATTTCAGATGCAACCACATCATTGACATCGACAATAGTATAAGCCAAATCACCTTTGGATTTGTTCACCATATCAATAATATTTAATTGAGCATCCGCAAGAATTGAAGATATCTGACCTAACATATTGGGTACATTACTATTGGCAATAGTAATCCTATGGCAACCGCCAGCTTTGGGCATATTAATTTCTGGAAAATTAACGGATAGTTTGATATTACCATTTTCTAAATAATCACGGAGATTTTGAGAAACAATAATCGCACAATTATCTTCTGCATCCTGAGTTGAAGCACCGAGATGCGGCAAAGTCACGACATTTGGAACATCTATAAGTGCATTATTTGCAAAATCATTGACATATCCATACACATGACCAGACTTTAACCCTTCTGCCATTGCTTCATCATCAATAATGCCACCACGGGCGAAGTTGAGAATTGTAGCGCCCTTTTTCAATAGTTTAATACGTTCAGCATTAAGCATATTACGTGTCACATCGATTAATGGTACATGGAAAGTAAGAAAATCTACTTTTGATAACATAGCATCAAAACTTGGTGCTTGTTCAACACTGGAAGATATCATCCAGGCGCCTTCGACAGTCAAACCAGGATCAAAGCCAATGACATTCATGCCTAAATCTTCAGCAACCTTAGCCACAGCACGACCAATGGCCCCTAAACCAACAACACCCAGAGTTTTTCCTGGCAGTTCAAAGCCACCAAAAGTTTTCTTACCCGCTTCAACGGCTTTACTGATTTCTTCATCAGTGCCTTCCTGTTTTTTTGCAAACTCCCAGGCAGGACCAATATGACGTGCAGACATGAGCATGCCAGCAACGACAAGTTCTTTAACGGCATTAGCATTAGCGCCTGGTGCATTAAAGACAGGAATACCATTTGCACTCATTTTGTCAACGGGTATATTATTAACACCTGTACCAGCACGCCCAACTGCTTTTAAGCTTTCGGGTATTTCCATATTATGCATTTTAAAAGAACGCAGCAAAATACCATCTGGATGTTGAATTTCAGATGCAATTTCATAACTTTCTCTTGGGAAATTTTCAAGACCTGCCACAGAGATATTATTTAAAGTCAGTATTTTATTCATAAACGCCTCGCAAATTTAATTATTAATTTACTTTGCAATTAATTCCCCCTTGATTCTTAATAAGAACAGGAAGAAGCAAAGAAACAACTATTTATGGATGAGCACTAGTTAAAGAAAAACTTAAGAATTTTCTTTAGCGAACTCATTCATAAAGTCAACGAGGGTATCAATACCTTCTTCAGGCATAGCATTATAAATACTGGCACGCATACCACCAACAGAGCGATGTCCTTTTAGTGTTGCCAGTCCTTGTTTAGCTGCACCTTCTAAAAAGGCTGCATCCAGATCAGCACTTTTTAAAGTAAAAGGCACATTCATCCAGGAGCGATAACGAACATCCACTGGGTTGGCATAAAAGTCACTACCATCAATTGCAGCGTATAATTTATCAGACTTTGCTTTATTTATTGCACCTATACCTTCTAAACCACCTTTTCCTAAGACCCACTCGAAAACAAGTCCAGCAAGGTACCAACTATAAGTCGGTGGAGTGTTATACATGGAATCATTATCAGCGTGTGTTTTGTAGTTCAACATGGCTGGAGTGTTTTCAGTCGCATTTCCAATAAGATCTTCACGAATAATAACGAGTGTCAGACCTGCGGGACCAACATTCTTTTGTGCTCCAGCATAAATCATTCCAAATTTTGAAACATCAATGGGGCGTGACAAAATAGTAGATGACATATCAGCAATCAAGGGGACATTACCAGTCTCTGGAATATAATCAAACTCAACACCACCAATGGTTTCATTAGGCGTATAGTGTACATAAGCTGCATCCGGGTTTAATTTCCAGGATGAAAATTCTGGAATGGTGGTAAAACCAGAGTCTTCTGAAGTCGCAATCACATTCACATCACAATAACGCTTTGCTTCTGCAATGGCTTTTTTAGACCACATACCAGTATTCACATAATCAGCCGTTGTTTTATCTCCCAACAGATTGAGAGGAATAGCAGCAAACTGTTGACTAGCACCACCTTGCAAGAAAAGTACCTTGTAGTTATCTGGAATAGACATCAAAGTTCTTAAATCAGCTTCTGCTTTGCTCGCAATAGACATAAAAGCCTTGCCACGATGTGACATTTCCATGACAGACATGCCTTCATCATTCCACTCAAGCATTTCTTCACTGGCTTTTTTAATTACAGCTTCAGGTAACATTGCGGGTCCCGCACTAAAATTGAAAACTCTAGACATCTTTTATCCTTTTGAATTTAAAAATATAAAAAATAGGGTGTTATAATTTATGGTAACCACACTGGCGTATGGTAGCCAAAAAAACGGAATATCATTGTCTCCCTTTGGAACAGGGGTTTAGGCCTAACTACTTCCCTCCCCTCCGTTAAGAGGGAACAAGGAATTAACTGACAACGATAGATTAATCTTCAGGAGGCAAATCGTCTTCTGCTGATGGCTCTTGATCCGCTAATGGCTCATGATTCGCTGAAGGCACTTCAGCGTCAGAATTAGTTTTCAAAGAACCAGATTCACCATCTTCAAGTTCTTCATCATCATCAACAGATTCACAAACACGCTCAATTTGTACCAGTTTTTCACTCTTAGTTAAGCGAATCAGGCGAACACCTTGCGTATTACGGCCCACGACCGAGATTTCTGTGGAGCGTGTACGAACGATGGTGCCACCATCAGTAATAAGCATTATTTCACTGCTATCATCAAGCAGACAAGCGCCTACCATTTTACCATTACGTTCAGATGTTTTTATGGCAAGCACACCCATTCCACCACGTCCTTTAACAGGATATTCAGAAATTTTAGTGCGCTTACCATAGCCATTTTCAGTCGCTGTTAAGACAAAACGATCTTCACATTCGGGGGGGACAACAATCAGTGAAACTACTTTTTGTTCGCTTGTCAATTTAATACCACGGACACCCGTTGCAACACGGCCCATAGAACGTACATGAGACTCATTAAATCGAATTGCTTTACCTTCTGTGCTGAACAACATGATATCTTGTTGACCATCCGTTAATTGCACATCAATCAGTTTATCACCTTCACGGAGTTCAATAGCACGAATACCATTGGCTCTAGGACGAGAATAATCCAGCAATGGGGTTTTTTTGACGGTGCCATTAGCAGTTGATTGTAAAATAAACTGACCATCAACAAATTCTTTAATGGGTAGAATGGCATTGACTTTTTCACCTTCTGACAGAGGTAGAAGGTTAATGATTGGACGTCCACGGGAACCACGGCTTGCAAGTGGCAGCTCATAAACTTTCTTCCAATACACTTGTCCAGCATTGGTAAAACATAATATTGTATCGTGACTTGAAGCAACAAAAAGCTTATCAATAAAATCTTCATCTTTCATTGATGTTGCAGATTTACCGCGTCCACCACGTCGCTGAGCTGTATAGTCAGCTAAAGGTTGAGTCTTGACATAACCTTCATGAGATAAAGTGACCACACGATCTTCTTCGGCAATCATATCTTCCATACAGAGATCATCTTCAGATTCTCTGATTTCAGTACGACGCTCATCACCATATTGACTTAAAATGGCTTCCAATTCTTCACGTATTACACCCATCAGAACGTCATGACTGCCTAGAATAGTAAGATACCATTTAATTTGCTCAATAATCTCTTTGTATTCAACAACAATTTTTTCAATTTCAAGACCTGTTAAGCGATGCAGTTTCAGATCCAAAATAGCTTGAGCCTGGACAGGAGAAAGATGGTAGCCGTCATCAAATAAACCAAACTGTTCTTCTAAGCCGTCAGGACGTGATTGCTCACCACCACCTGATAAAAGCTCTTTAACCAAACCTGGTTCCCAGGATTTGGCAATTAATTTTACTTTGGCTTCTTGTGGGTTGGCTGATTCTTTAATTTCTTTAATTAAAGGGTCAATGTTCGCGAGTGCAACCGCTTGTCCTTCAAGAATATGGGCGCGTTCACGTGCCTTTCTTAATTGATAAACCGTACGACGATTAACCACTTCACGACGATGACGGATAAACTGTTCAATCAGTTCTTTAAGGTTAAATAACTTAGGCTGACCATCAACCAATGCCACCATGTTAATGCCAAAGACATTTTGCATGGCTGTGTGTTTGTACAAGGTATTGACTAATACATCGGTAGACTCACCGCGTTTCACTTCAATCACCATACGCATGCCGTCTTTATCAGACTCATCACGTAATTCTGAAATACCTTCGATTTTCTTTTCTTTAACCAGTTCAGCAATGCGCTCAATTAGGCGTGCTTTATTCACCTGATAAGGTAATTCAGTGACCACGATACGCTCGCGGCTATTAGGCATTTCCTCTATTTCAACTCGAGCTCTGACTCGAATACGTCCCCGACCTGTATGATAGGCTTCATGAATACCACGAGATCCGTTAATGATACCCGAAGTTGGGAAATCAGGTCCTGGTATGAGTTTTATTAAGTCAGGTATTGTAATATCAGGGTTTTCAATAAAGGCAAGACAGGCAGTGACCACTTCAGACATATTATGAGGTGGAATATTGGTCGCCATACCAACAGCAATACCAGATGAACCGTTTATTAATAGATTCGGGATTTTAGTGGGTAAAACAACGGGTTCGTGTTCAGATTCATCGTAGTTTGCGGTGAAATCAACAGTTTCCTTATCGATATCAGCTAACAATTCGTGTGAAATCTTAGCCATGCGTACTTCGGTATAACGCATTGCAGCAGGAGAATCACCATCAACTGAACCAAAGTTGCCTTGCCCATCGACCAACATATAGCGCAGAGAAAAATTCTGTGCCATACGTACAATGGTGTCATAAACAGCAGTATCACCATGAGGGTGATACTTACCAAGAACTTCACCGACAATACGTGCCGATTTTTTATAGGGTTTATTGAAATCCATGCCCGCTTCGTGCATGGCATAAATGACTCGTCGGTGAACAGGCTTTAAGCCATCACGAACATCTGGGAGTGCTCGTCCTACAATTACGCTCATCGCATAATCCATATAGGACTGCTTCATCTCCTCCTCAATATTTATGTGAAGGAGTTCTTTTGCAAAATCTGACATTGAGTGGGTATGTATCCGTTTTTTTTGATTTTTCTCAACAGACTAGAGTGCCTGACTTGTTTAAAAAGTCGTCATTCAAAGAATCGAACTATTTTAGTAACAGGTGCTCTAAAAACTGAAATATCATAGCACATTTGATCGGCCTTTGTGCTCTTTATTATCATTAAAAAATAGAATTTTTTACCATTTATCCAACATTTGTCATTAATGTTTTCATTTTTTCAAGATTAGGGTTCAGTACAACCCCTTTTTCAGTCACAATTGCGTCAACCAATTCTGCTGGTGTGACATCAAAAGCAGGGTTTCGGGCTTCTGCTCCTTTTGCAGCCACTTCTTTACCACTGAATCCTAGTACTTCCAGGGTTGAGCGCTCTTCAATAGGAATATCATCACCATCTGCTATATTCATATCAATTGTCGTGGTTGGTGCCGCTACCATGAATTTAATGCCATGGTGTCGTGCTAAAACGGCTAAAGCATAAGTACCAATTTTATTTGCAACATCACCATTAGAAGCAATTCTATCCGAACCGACAATGATCCATTTAATTGGGTTGTCAGTGGCTTGCGATGTTTTAATCATATGCGCTGCAGCGCCTTCAACTAATAAAGAAACAGGGATATCATCATGAACCATTTCCCAGGCAGTTAAGCGCGCGCCCTGGAGCCAGGGCCGTGTTTCATCAGCATAGACACAGCTGATTTTATCATGTCCATAAGCACTTCTTATTACCCCTAGAGCGGTGCCATAACCACCTGTTGCCAAAGCACCCGCATTACAATGTGTCAACACAGCACACTTTTCTTCAATTAACTGGGCACCGAACTCCCCCATTTTGATGTTAGCCGCAATATCATCAGCATGTATTTGTTTAGCCAAGGACAATAAAGTGGCTATGGGATCATCAACCGCCAGCCCTTTAATGACTTCACGCATTAAATCAATTGCCCAAAATAAATTCACGGCCGTAGGACGGGATTGTGCCAAGATTTGCAAATCTTCTTCAATGGCCTGTTTCCAAGTACCAGGATTCTCAGCAAAACGTTGTCTGGCAGCAATAACAATACCAAATGCCGCTGTAATACCAATTGCTGGTGCACCACGAACCACCATATCAGTAATGGCCTGAGCAACAGATTTCGCATTGTTCAGGCTAATATAGGTATATTCTGAAGGTAATAAGCGTTGATCCAACAATTGCAGAGTGTCATCTTGCCAAATAATGGGTTTTATTGAGTCATAATCTTTGTTGGTCATTAATATTGCCTTATTGTTAGATTGGATGGACACGAATTATCTTAAAATTGGTACTATTTTATAATCATTTTAATTAAAGAGGTATACTGAACAAAATTTATTTCAAAATACGAGGGTTTTCATTTGTCATCTACCAGCATTCAACAAGTCGATTCAATCATTCATGCACATTGGATTATTCCTGTTGAACCCGATGAAACCGTTTATGAACATCATTCTCTTGTTATACAACAGGGGAAAATTCTTGACCTCTTACCGACCGAACGTTGTCTTAAAAAATATCAAAGTCAGACCATTCATGACTTAAAGTCACATGCTCTCATTCCAGGACTCATTAATACACACACCCATGCGGCCATGAGCATGATGCGCGGAATGGCCGATGATTTACCCCTAATGGAATGGCTTTCCGAACATATCTGGCCAGCAGAAGTAAAATGTGTAAATTATCAATATGTTAAAGACGGTACTGATCTGGCCATTGCCGAAATGCTTCGCGGTGGTACAACCACCTTCAACGATATGTATTTTTTCCCTGATGCCGCTGCAAAATCAGCTGAGGAAGCCGGTATTCGAGTGTCATTAGGTCTGATAGTCATAGACTTTCCCTCAGCCTGGGCCAAGGACAGTGAAGAATACCTACACAAAGGTCTGCAACTTCACGAACAATACCGTCATCACCCACTTATCAGCACTGCCTTTGCTCCACATGCGCCTTATACTGTATCAGATGGTCCTCTTGAACAAGTAAAAATCTACGCTGAGAAACTAGACATTCCTATACATATCCACCTTCATGAAACCAAGGATGAAGTCAATGATGCTGTAGCAAATACAGGCATGCGCCCAATCGAGCGGTTTAAAAAACTGGGTCTGTTATCCCCCTTATTAGTAACAGTCCACATGACGCAACTTGAAGATGATGAGATCAAGCAACTAAAAAGCCATGGAGTACATGTCGTCCATTGCCCTGAATCCAACATGAAATTAGCCAGTGGTTTTTGCCAAGTCGCAAAATTAGACCAGAATAAAATTAATGTCGCCATCGGTACTGACGGTGCTGCCAGTAATAATGACCTGGACATGATCAGCGAAATGCGAAGTGCTGCTCTGCTTGCAAAGGCCGTCTCAGGTGACGCCTCAGCTATCCCTGCCCACACTGCATTAAAAATGGCCACTCTTAATGGGGCAAAAGCACTGGGGCTCGATGCAATCACAGGATCACTGAGCAAAGGCAAAGCCGCAGACATCACAGCCATAGACCTCAATAGAATAGAAACCCAACCTGTCTACCACCCCATTTCACAGATTGTCTATTCATCCAGTCGAGATCAAGTCACCGACGTATGGGTACAAGGCAAACACCTATTAAATAACCGCCAACTGACTACACTGGATGAGAAGAAGATAATTTTAAATGTTGAATTATGATTTTATAATTCAATATTCAATATTCAAAGGAAAAATAAAACAAGCTCACTTTTAATTCCACAGTTCAATAGATATAATAATCTAACAAAACCAATAACAGGCTTATCTTTTTTACCGTTAATTCAACATTAAAAAAACAGGTGTATGATGACAGCAGCTCAACAGACCAATGAATCGCAAGAGCAATTTTCTAATGTTGATCCCCAGGAAGTCGCTAAATTTGAGGCGATGTCCACTCGTTGGTGGGATAAGGACGGTGAATTTAAACCATTACATGATTTGAATCCAGCTCGACTGTCATACATTAAACAGCGTGCAAATGGTTTAGAAGGCAAACAGGTGCTCGATGTTGGTTGTGGGGGTGGTATTTTATCTGAAAGCATGGCCAATGCAGGTGCCAATGTTACAGGTATTGATATGGGTGATGCTAATCTGACTATTGCACGGATGCACTTGTATGAGTCAGGTGAAAAAGTCACTTATAAAAAAATAACCGTAGAAGAGCTGGCGGAAGTAGAATCTGGTCAATACGATGTAGTCACTTGTCTTGAAATGCTTGAACATGTACCCGATCCTGGCTCTATCATTAATGCCTGTCGAAAACTGGCTAAACCTGAAGGCCATGTCTTTTTCTCAACTGTCAATCGAAATGCCAAATCTTATGCCATGGCAATCATAGGGGCGGAATATATTATGAAATTGTTGCCCAAAGGAACACATGATTTTAAGAAATTCATACGCCCAGCAGAAATGGATCAATGGATACGTGCAGCCGAACTTAAAACCCAGCACATTTCAGGCATGACCTACAATCCATTAACAGGGCATTGTGCACTCAGTAATAATGTTGATATTAACTATCTTATCCATGCCTGCCACATCGACTGAAAACACCTATGATAAAAGCTGTTCTTTTTGATCTAGATGGCACCTTTGCCGACACTGCACCTGATTTGGCTGCAGCACTGAATCAGGTGTTATCAGAAGAAGGTAAACCCACACTCCCCTTTGAAATAATACGTCCAGTCGTCTCACATGGCGGCATTGCACTTATTAAACTTGGCTTTAAGTTTAGCGAGCAACATATTGAATTTGAACGACTAAGATTGAGATTGCTTGAGATATACGAAAATAATATCAATACCTTAACCACTGTTTTTGATGGTATAGAGACACTATTAGAGACACTTGAAGCAAAGCAGATTGCCTGGGGAATTGTGACCAATAAGCCAGGATGGTTAACCGATCCCTTAATGGAGCAAATGGGCTATTCCAGTCGCGCTGCGACCATTGTCAGCGGTGATACCACTGAAGAAAGAAAACCACACCCTGAACCACTATTTTATGCTTGTCGAGAAATCGATATTTTACCCGCAGAGTGTCTGTATGTCGGTGATGCAGAGCGAGATATTATTGCAGGCAATGCAGCAGGAATGGTCACTTTAACGGCACTATTTGGTTACATTGAACCCAATGATACACCCGAAAACTGGGGAGCCAATGCCATGATCAACCACCCCAAAGACATTGAAAAATACCTATAGAGAGATAATTTTAAATCTGGTATCTTTCGTTACTCAAACGTTTCATTCACCGTTTTCTTTGAATCTTCGTATATTTTCTTACTCTTTTTACTCACATCATCCTGAAATTCTTCAAACCTTTTATTAAAATCAGTCATACTGGTTTTTTCAGCGAAAGGATTGCTCAAAATGGGTTTGTCTTTGCCTAAATTGACACCAGCGCCTAAGCCGATGATTCCGCCAATTAGTAAGCCTAATATTAAATCTTTCATTTAAACTCTACCTCAGTAATACCGCAAACAAATTAAATCTGATGATTAATGGAGAAACAGTCAGATAATTGTATAGAACATCAATATTATAGTTATTTTAAGAAGATTGAAGTATATTACACATTAGTTAAAGAAGTGTACCTAATTCTTTATTTATTAACTCTATTTACCCTTTTATGTTAACTTCTGATCAAAAAACCACAAATGCTTATAAATATTGCTTAACAATTGCTAAAGGGCATTATGAAAATTTTCCTGTGGCATCTCACCTATTAGCTAAAAAACTGCGTTACCCCATCAGTGCTGTTTATACCTTTGCCCGAACTGCAGATGATTTTGCAGATGAAGGAAATATAAGTCAACAGGATCGCTTCATAGCACTTGATGACTACACATCAGAACTCAATAATATAAAAAACTCATTAGAGCGATATCAACAGAATAAAGAATCCCGTTTTTTTCATCACAGTGATAATTTACTCTTTATCGCTTTAGCCGATACCATACACCAATTTAAAATCCCCATAGAGCTGTTCCATGATTTGCTTACAGCATTCAAAAAAGACATTATCACCAGTCGCTATCAGACCTTTAATGAAGTCTTAGCCTATTGCCGTTTAAGTGCCAACCCAGTGGGCAGGATTATGCTTTATTTAAACAAAAGTGCCACACAAGCAAACCTGCTCAATTCAGATGCCATTTGTACAGGCCTACAACTAATCAATTTTTATCAAGACATTGCCCAAGATATCGATGAAAATGATCGTCTGTACCTACCCCTTGAAGAACTAGCACAATATAACCTCTCAGTGAGCGATATTAGAAATCACATTAATAATCATAATACCAAGGCATTTTTCACATTCCAATTACAGCGAACAATCAAACTATACGAATCAGGCCAACCCTTATTTGCTCAATTGACAGGACGGTTCGCCATTGAAATACGAATGATTTATAGAGGTGGACAGTTAGTCTTAGAAAAACTTGCCCAAAACAACACGTCCATCTATCAACGCCCCCGTCTGAATCGTATAGATAAACTTAAAATAATATGGCATAGCTTCTTTTCTTAAACATATACTTGCCTTTAACCTCACAAATGCAGACAATACATACACTATCCAAAGCCTTAATTCTCATTTTTTTAATTTTCATTCAGAATTTAAAATTATCTATATGACACTGATAAAAAATTTTATAAATTCAACCACAACAGTCCGTAATAGACTGACTCGTGATATTACACTACTGGTATTACTTTTAATTTCTTTGTTTGTTGTTCTTTCCTATCTTTATTCAAAACAAGTACAGGATGATATCACTCAAGCCATTATTTCAGCAGCTGAAGAGATGGTAATTGATAAAAATCATCAGATATTCAATCCCATCAGTAATAATTTAACCTTGTCTAGAAAATGGGCACAACTTGAACAGCTCAATACAACAAAACAAAATGTTTTTAACAAACGTTTCATTCCAATATTAGAAACATTGCCACAAATATCATCGGTTATTTTGGCATCATCCGAAGGCAATGAGTACTTTTTTACTCGTCAAGATGAAAACTGGCTTTCAAGGCACACTAACCCTGAACAATACGGTGACGGCATCGTTCATTGGCAGCTTTGGAGCAGTAATAACAGTCTCATCAAAGAGTGGGAAGAAGACACTGATTATCAACCGCATGAACGCCCATGGTATCAACTGGGCCTAAAAACAAATGAAGAAAACCCTATTCTTTGGACAACACCTTACAGTTTCTATACGCAGCAAATCCCGGGAGTAACGGGAGTAACCAGCTGGAAAGACGAGATAAAAACGACTTATGTACTGGCTTTTGACGTATCACTTGCAGACATTGCACAGTCACTATCAAATAATAGCATTGGCAAAAAAGATATTTCCTATTTAATCAGCCCAAGTGGTGAAGTCATTTTACCCCCTGGACATAAACACATTGTTAAAGGCGCAGGCAATAAAGGCAGTTTATATGTACCTGGAGATGCTAATAGTAACTATGTCATCTTTGATTCGGTCAACAATTGGTTAAAGAATAAGAGCCTTCTGGATAAGCCCAGTAGCTTTTCACGAAATGGAATCCTCTGGTGGTATAAAATATTTCCACTCGATACCTATCAAAACTCAATCTACGCAGGTGTCATTGTTCCAGAAAAAGAACTTTTTGATATTATCAATGAAAATATTACCTTTATCCTCACTGGAATTGCTTTTCTGATCATTATTGCTGTTGGTATGGCTAATATTTTAGTTAAAAAATATGCACATCAGCTTAAGGATGTCCCAAAAACCAGTATTCTTGCTCAAGATTTTACCAATGAAATTTATGAACTACTTCGTCTAGGTGAGAGTGAAACTCTTGAATTTAAATCAACAATGAGGAAAAACCTTAAAACAGGAAAAAATGGCAAGGAAATCGAAATTGCCTGGCTCAAGGGACTGGTCGGTTTTATGAATACCCATGGAGGCATTCTTTTAATCGGCGTTGATGATGATGCCAATATTCTTGGCATTGAAGAAGATGAGTTTGATAATGAAGACAAAATTCTTCTGCACTTCAAAAATTTGTTGAGCCAACATATTGGCCTGGAGTTCTCAAACTCTATCAATTTAATCATTAATCAAATTGAAGGTAAAACCATACTCGTTATTGAATGTGAACGAGCTGAACGCCCGACCTTTTTATACAACAAAAATAATGAAGATTTTTACATCAGAAGTGGCCCTGCAAGTGTCAAGCTCAGTGTCAGCAAAGTGCTAAAATACGTTCGAAATCGATACTAAAATAATCCATTGAGACAAGGCTAGCATTGTCTCACTATTCATCAATTTCTTCAAAATCCATCTGTATGCCTACTGCCATACCTGCTCTAGAAAATTTACCATGGTATTTACGTGCCTTTTCAAGATCATTGGTTTTTTTGATGACCACACGGCCTGAGGAACCCTTAAAGAATTTGTTCTCAATTTCATCAATTTTAAGACGAGTAATATTCACCAGATTTGACATAACCTGATGTTTTTCAAATCCAGTGATAATTTCACCCATAAAAACAACTGAGTAATTGACCTCTTTATCAACTGCTGACATGATTTGTACCCTTATAATTGACGAAAATAATCTAGAATCTGTTGTCTATTACTATTCATAAAAAAAGTAAAATACGCATTAACTGTAATAAATCACTTTTGATTTTTAGCTTTAGACTAATGATCATAGCTCCAAGAATACTGACTGTCTTTTCTCTATAGTAAACAGCCATTACTCACTTTATAATAGTACAATAAATTATTAATTAATGTGAAAATATCGTAATTTTTCATAATTTATCTTTTTTATTGACAGTTTAGAGCAAAGATTGAAACAGATATGACTCCAGATGAATATTGTCAGGGAAAAACACAACAAAGTGGATCAAGTTTTTACTACAGTTTTTTATTTTTAAACAACACTCAAAGACAAGCAATGACAGCATTGTATGCTTATTGCCGTGAAGTCGATGATATTGCTGATGAATGTACAGACGCGTCTATAGCAGCCAGTAAATTAAATTGGTGGCGCAATGAAATTCATAATTTATTCAATGGCAATCCCACTCATCCTGTCACTCTGGCTTTACAAACAGCCCTTGAACATTATCCCCTGCAAAAAGAATATTTACTAGAACTCATTTCAGGTATGGAAATGGATCTTCATACCGTAAGTTATCATTCTTTCAATGAACTCTCTTTATATTGTTACCGTGCTGCTGGCGTAGTTGGACTGCTTACTATCGAAGTTTTAGGATACGAAACAAATAGTGCTAAAGAAAGCGGCACTATTGAATACGCTAAAAACCTTGGCATCGCTTTACAATTGATTAATATATTAAGAGATATCAAAGAAGATGCTGGACGTGGTCGTTTTTATATACCACAAGATGAATTAAAACAATTTGGTGTCACAACAGCCATGCTCCTCAATGGACAGAACAGCAAAGAAACACAAGCTCTATTTTCACACCAGGCCAACAGGGCCAAACACTATTATGAAAAAGCCTTCAAGGCCATTGAACCCAATGATCGTTATAATCAAAGAACGGGCATTATCATGGCTGAGATCTATTTAGCCTTATTAAAAAAAATAGAGTCTGAGAACTATCCTGTATTAGAGAAACGCGTCAGTATTGCCAAGTTAAAAAAACTCTGGATAGCCTGGACAACCGCACGTCGTGAATTTAAACTGTCACAAAAAAAGAACTAGCATCCTTTTAGAAAGCAAGGCTAAAGAGAGGGGGCTAAGCACTTAAAAATGAAGCTGACTCAAACACAAAATAGTGAAGTCATTATAATTGGTGCAGGCTGGAGTGGTCTTGCCTGTGCAATTACATTGGTAAAACAGGGTTTCACAGTACGCTTGCTGGAGTCAGCTCAACAAACAGGTGGCCGTGCAAGACAAGTTCAATTCAAACATTTCCTAAGCTCTGAAACTATTGATAATGGACAACATATCATGTTGGGTGCCTATCACTCAACGCTCTCATTGTTCAAAGAAATTGGTCTTTCTGAAAAAGATATCTTAGAACGACAACCATTAGAACTGAATTTATTTTCAACCAAGCAGCCCTTCATTCAATTAAAAACCAAAAACTACCCTGCCCCTTTACACTTACTCTTTGGTTTTATGAGCATGCAGGGCTTAACACTTAACGAGCGATTTAAAATCATATCAATGGCTCTTCATCTTGAAATAACATGTTATAAACTCAAAAATGATATCAGCGTTAAACAATTATTAAACAAGCATTCACAATCCACAAAAATTATTAACGCCCTCTGGGAACCACTTTGTCTGGCGACACTGAATACTCCAATTGAATATGCCTCTGCGCAAGTATTTCTTAAAGTATTAAAAGACAGTTTTAGTAAAAAAAATCATGATTCTGATCTGTTATTTTTTCGTCAGGATTTATCACAACTGTTCTGTTTACCTGCTGGTGATTTTATCAACAGAAATGGAAGCAGCATACACTGCGAAGAAAAAGTGATTGCTGTACAAACTGATCCTGTAGAGTCTAATCAATTTATTATACAAACCCGCAAGCAGTCAAAAAAGCATTCCTATAAAAGTAAACAGGTGGTAATTGCAACCCCTGCGTATATCACTAAAACATTGATTAGGACTTTTAGCAGCCACAAACATACTGTGAATGAATCACTATTAAAACCAGCAAACGCTTCTTTAAATTATCAATATGAACCTATTTGTACGGTCTACCTTCAATACCCTTCAACTTTTAGCTTAGCTCATCGAATGATGGGCTTTTATAATACCACTGCACAGTGGGTAATTGATCGCTCTCTCACCAACCAACCAGGTTTGATTGCAGTTGTCATTAGCGGTCCAGGGCTGCATTCCAGACTGTCACACCAACAGCTCAGTGAAAATATTCATCAGGAACTCAGCACATGCATATCGAACTTACCTGACTTACTCAGCTATCAAATAATCATTGAAAAAAGAGCCACATTCAGTTGCCGTGTTAATATTGATCAGCAGCGCCCGCAGAACAAAACTCAAATTCCTGGTTTATACCTGGCTGGCGACTATACAAACACCCATTATCCGTCAACATTAGAAGGAGCAATAAGAAGTGGTCAATCCGCTGCAAGGCAAATAATGGAAAAAAGAAGTCATGAGTAATACTGACCATCACACATTAATAATAACCAGTTTATTTTATTCATTAAAAAGGCAAGGATAAACACTACAAAATCACTTTACCCTGTAGATATTTATAGCTAAAATATTTAATTAGACTTATCTGACAAACTCTTTAACCATCATGGCTCAACCCCGAGGATCTGCTCAATGTATAATTATTCTGCCCCTGCCCATTTATTAAAAGATCAAATTATTTTAGTAACAGGGGCTGGTGATGGCATTGGTAAAATTGCAGCTAAAACCTATGCAAAATTTGGTGCAACTGTTATCTTGTTAGGCAAGACACTTGATAAACTAGAAGTCGTCTATGATGAAATAGAACAAGACAATGGTGCTCAACCTGCTATTTACCCAATGAATCTGGAAAGTGCCACAGGTAAAGATTATGAAGACATGCAAACCACACTGGATAAAGAATTTGGCCGTCTTGATGGCATATTACACAATGCCGCACTACTTGGTACATTGATGCCCATCGCTCAATACGATATGGAACATTGGGGAAAAGTCATGCAAGTCAACCTTAATGCACCCTATATGCTCACCAGAATGAGTCTTCCACTATTAGAAAAATCTGAAAATGCATCGGTCATTTTCACCAGTGATGATGTCGGTATTAATGGTAAAGCCTATTGGGGAGCCTATGGTATCAGCAAGTCAGCCAGTGATAACCTGATGCAGATCTTAGCAGATGAAATGGAAATAAACACAAACATACGTTTTAATAGCATCAATCCAGGTAAAGTGGCCACTACTATGCGCTCTAAAGCTTTCCCAGGTGAAAACCCAAACACCATAGCCATGCCTGAAGATATTATGAACAGTTACCTGTATCTAATGGGAGCTGACAGCAAAGCCGTCAATGGACAAATCATCAACGCACAAACTAAAGACAGACTTTAGTTACCGACTTGACAGAAGGGGAAGTAAAAAGCCATTAGACTTTTTGTGCTTCTCTGGATTTAATGACGTCCATATATTGAGTCATTAATATGGGCTTTTCAATGCCATAGCCTTGAGCATAATCGACTCCTATTTCTTTCAGTATATCGATAATTTCATCATTTTCGACGTATTCTGCCACAGTCTTCATTCCAAGAAAGTGCCCTATTTCATTAATGGATTTTACCATGGCTTTATCAGCTGGGTTGCTGGCAATGTCTTTAATGAACACACCATCAATTTTAAGATAGTCAACGGGTAGGTTTTTTAAGTAGGCATAAGATGACTGGCCTGTACCAAAATCATCTAATGAAAATTCGCAGCCCAGTTCTTTAATCGTGTGAATGATATTATTGGCATGATTGATATTGGTAATCGCCATGGTTTCTGTGATTTCAAAACAAATTCGATTATGTGGAATGTTAGGGTACTGTTCAAAAACATCCATGATAAAGGCATAAAAATCCACATCATTGAGACTTTGACCTGACAGGTTGATGGCAATACCACCCATAACTTCCAGTTGCTCTGGATAACGGCTAAACCAATCAAAAACATAGCGAATAACCCAGCGGTCTACATCGGTCATTTTATTGTATAATTCTGCTGCTTCAATAAATTCAGCGGGTGGTATATAGGCATCATTTTCATCTTTCACTAATAACAGCATTTCATAATGCTGCAATGTTGCTTCATCCAAGATTGGGTGCAGGCGCTGACAACGAATATCCAGCTTATTGTTTTGCACCATGTGTTCAACCCGAGTAGCCCAAACTTGCAAATCCTGTCGGTAACTCAGCTCTAAATCATCATACTGAATTAAATGAACTCGATTTCGTCCTGTTTCTTTTGCGATGGTTGTTGCAGTGACTACCGCCTTAATGAACACTCCGACTTCTTTGAACTCAGCTATCACTATTTGACCAATACTAGCGGACAGGGTGAACTCTTTATCTTCCCACCTAAATTGATAGCTATTAATGATTTTTCTTAGATTTTCACTAATCTTAGATGCCTGAACTTCTGAATAACCTGACATAAACATGATGAACTCATCTGCAGCATAACGAGCACAGATAATGTCTGAAGGTAAATTGCTTTTTATGAGGTGTGCTATCTCAGAGATGTACTGATCCCCCGCGTCATAACCACAGGTATCATTGATCAAACTGAATTGGTCAATATCAAGCAGGCAAAGTGAACACTCGGGGGTGTCATGTTGTCTCTTGTACAGCTTTTCATTTAACAGACGAAGGAATTCTTTTTGATCAATTAAACCTGTCAATTTGTCCAGTGCACTATCTTTGGCCATATGGTCATGGACATCACCCAGAATAGCGTACAGGCTTCTTTCCAAGAGCGGCAGGTCATAATCTTTGGTTTGTGTCAGTTGACCATTATCCAGCATGGACACTACTTCAGAAAGGTTAAAGACCGCTTGTTGTTGACCTGTTCTGCCTGAAAAAACAAAAACATTTTGTGCATCACTGCCCCAAATGTATTGTAAGCGTGTGAATTTAACAGACTTTTTAGATTGTTGTTTTTTGGATTGCTTAAAAAGAATATAATCATTGATTTTTAAGCGTTTGGCAATGGACTTATTTGCTAGAGCCATTGCATCTGTAGCCCCCTGATTTATCTTTGCAATGGCGACTTTATCTGTCAATCCATAGCCATTAATAAGGAGTTTAACAATGCTTTCATAATCCAAAAGGATACCATTGCCAGTTTCACCGTCTGTTAAAAAAGCTTCAATATCATCAATGATTTTTTTGTTGTATTGTTCATTTTCCTGAAGGCCTTGTTTTATGATAAATAAGATGACGTCTTTATCAATAAATTCTTCACTAACATCACCACTCATACTTAAAATCAACATATCAAGGGCTTGCAAATACTGTTGCCACTGATTGCTTTCACGACTGTGTTTAAGGTAGGTTGACACCAGGATGGGTAGCCATTGGTAACTGATAAAATCGGCAATTACCAATGGGGTCGTCTTGCCCGCAAGACGACCCGCCAGTTCATTGGTGACATGTTGCTGAGCATCCCAGCGAGTAACTACAAGGTTAACATTTTTCTTGTAATGCTTCGATTGAATCTCAAGTAATTCTGTCAGAATTTCTTGAACTTTGGTAAAAACATCTAAGTCTTTTTTATAATTTTTTAATACGAAAAGAACAAATGAGTGTGCTTTAAGGTAAAAGTTATTTTTCTCGTCATCAAAATCCACCATGGCCAATTTATTAATTAATATCCTCGCTGGATTTGACCAGGACTCGAAGAAATCTTTATGCAGTAAAGAGACTTTTAATAGTGGCACTTGCAATACAGATAATAGCTTTTTAACAGGAGTTCCTAACCAGGAGTCGCCCTGAATGGATTCAAATAAACGTTTTATAATGTCCAGTGTATATTCAAATTCATTTTTGATTTCAATGGAATAAGCGTTTTGTTTGATGCAGTCACTAAGCAACACTTCAATGCTGAATGCTTGAATGCCATTTTTAGTCACCTCTTTGGCCTGTTGCAATTGGATCAAAGTTAAACTATTAATCAACAAATTCAGTTGTAGCTTATATTCTTCAGAAGCAAAGAAATCATCAGAAGGTTTATCAAATTCCTGGCCATTTTGAAAAGATAACAATTCTTTGAGAGTTTGATACGTTGGTACTAAATTAACATTGTTTTGAATGGTATTTATTTCACTCAAATGTGCATTCGAAGCCAATAAATTGGGATTAATCTGGCTGTTGTGGATGTGGTCAGGATTTGACGGATCCATTTTTTGTTGGGGTACTACAGGTTGGCGTATATCCAGTTTGTTTTCGGCATGGGATGATACTATTTTATTGTCCAGTGACGGCCTATTAGCTGAAGACTGTTTTACAATTTTTAATTTTTTCTGTTCAATAATTGGTAGTATATTGTGATCTATAAATATTTTATTAATATTTTTATAGGCTTCAAACAAATTGTTATCAACCACTTTTTCAAACTGATGGTAGAGAATTAGCAGAATATCATTATTCAAAAAGTGATTATGTAAGGCTTCACTGAAACTGTTAAAAATTATTTCGGGTGAAAAAGGATTTTTTTCAATATCTTTAACTTCAATACCCAACAGTTTAGCAATTCTTAACTCAATCTCAACAAGTTCCTGTTTATAATGAGGTGAAATATGAATGATCAATTGGTTAACTGCTAACCAATTTTCAAACTCACTTTGATCAATAAGTTCCAGTTCATCTAATTGATGGCTTTCTTTGGTCTGTTTTTTTCCAAGGTCACAACTGCGCAAATATTCTTCCATCAATTTCAGGAACTGTTGCTTTAAACTGTCCTTAGACTTATTGAGAGAATTAATGGCATCAAAATAAAGTGACTGTTCAGCGTTATTTTTTGAATGCCCGGCCTGTTGAAATATGGCATCGTGAGCAATAGGAAGAAAGATTTCGGTCATATGAGACAAGTTGTTCATAAAACAGTGTCGAACCGAATCGAGAATATTAAGCGACCGCTTGTCTAAGGAATGTGCCAGCGTTGAGTTATCATATAAACCTTGTTGATGTTGTTTCTTACTTAGATTAGCAATTGCATCAAGGGCGGGATTGAATAAAGTAACCGCCAACCCATCATCTAGAACCCGAGTCACTTTGACTTCAAGATGATACCCAACAGACTCCTTTTTATGCTCTGAATCAGGATTTTGTGTAATTGAGAATTTAACATCCAATAAATCATTAATGCCAATACTATCAGGCATAGAGGTTTTATTTTTCCATGCCAG
Source organism: Gammaproteobacteria bacterium (assembly GCA_016744395.1). Classification (GTDB taxonomy): domain Bacteria; phylum Pseudomonadota; class Gammaproteobacteria; order GRL18; family GRL18; genus GRL18. The sequence continues at coordinate 52,667 of JADGEK010000010.1, forward strand.
ACGCAAGCCATCATAGCCAAAATCCATAATGACAAATTCCCATGAACGATACATTCGATCATGAACAACAGCATCGAGTCTCACTAGTGAGCGATTGTGGCTTCTACGTTCCAATAAAAAAGACCTTTATTCATCAGCTTATTATTTTAATAATAGGATACTAAAAGAATAAATCAAGCAGAGGGACAGATAATGCTGAATGTTAAATTTAATCAGTCAGAGTTATGTATGTCTAGTATTTCGTTTTCTCGTTCCAGTTTGTTTTGTTTGGCATTGTCATTTCGGCGTTGATTGATTTCATTGAGGTAGTTATCATCAATGTCACCTGTTACATAGTCACCGCTGAAGACTGAGCAGTCAAATTCTGTGATGTATTTATTGCCTCGTTGACAGGCCTGGATCAAGTCTTCTAAATCTTGGTAGATGAGCCAGTCAGCACCGATTTCTTTCGCTATTTCATCATTACTTCGGTTATGAGCAACAAATTCTTCTGGTGAAGGCATGTCAATGCCATAGACATTTGGGTATTTGACTGCAGGTGACGCAGATGCAAAATAGACTTTTTTAGCCCCTGCTTCACGAGCCATTTTTACAATTTGGCTGGATGTCGTGCCACGTACAATTGAATCATCGACTAAAAGGACATTTCTACCTTTGAATTCTAGCTCCATGGCGTTGAGTTTTTGTTTAACTGAGCTTTTTCTTTGCTTTTGACCTGGCATAATGAAAGTGCGGCCAATGTAACGGTTTTTCATAAAGCCTTCACGATAACGAACACCTAATGAATTGGCCAGTTCAAGTGCAGAGGAGCGACTGGTATCCGGGATTGGCATAACCACATCGATGTCATGGTCGGGATAAGTATTTAATATTTTTTTCGCGAGTTTCTCACCCATTCGAAGGCGTGCTTTGTATACAGAGATTCTATCGATAATAGAGTCAGGTCTGGCAAAGTAAACGTGTTCAAAAATACAGGGTGTGTATTTTGGTGCTTCAGCACATTGTTCAACATGAACATCACCCTCGGCAGTAATTATGACGGCCTCGCCTGGTTTAATGTCATTAATTAATTCAAAGCCCTGAACATCCAAGGCCACACTTTCTGATGCAATACAGTATTCAATACCCTTTAAAGTGTCACGCTTGCCATAGACCACAGGACGAATGCCGTTTGGATCTCTAAAACCAACAATGCCATAGCCTGTAATCATCGCAACACTGGCATAGGCACCACGACAACGTTTGTGAACAGCTCTTATGGCATTAAAAACATCGACTTCGTTAATGCGTAATTTGTGGGAGGTTTGAATTTCATGGGCAAAGACATTTAATAAAACTTCTGAGTCAGAATCAGTATTCAGATGTCGGAGATCTTGTTTATAAATTTCTTCTTTCAATTCATAAGCATTAGTCAAATTACCATTATGAGCCAGAGCAATGCCATAGGGTGAGTTAACGTAAAGTGGTTGTGCTTCTGCAGATGATGAACTGCCTGCCGTTGGATAACGTACATGCCCTATTCCCATATTACCTTGCAGACGCATCATGTCATTGGTTGAAAAAACATCCTTTACCAGGCCATTTCCTTTACGTAAATGAAGACGTTTATCATCATAAGTCACGATTCCAGCAGCATCCTGTCCTCGGTGCTGAAGGACGGTTAAACCATCATAGAGATCCTGATTTACATTGTTCTTTGCAACAATACCAATAATGCCACACATAAGTTACTTACCTAAACTAATAATGAAGTTTTGCAGCGATATGAGGAGGTAAAAACTCTTTCATCATAACTGCAAGCTCTTGAAAATGAGGAATTAAGACAGACTCTTTCCACCAGGGATCTTGTGGAACTAAAGTAAACCCAGCCAATAATATTAAAATACCGACAATTATAATGCCACGCGCAATACCAAAAAGCATACCAATGGCTCTATCGGTTCCCGACAGACCTGTTTTCTCTACTAATGTACCAATAAGATTACTGACCAATGCAGCAATAATCAAGGTTAAAATAAACAATATTGAAAATGAAACCAGAGATAAAATTGATGGTGGCAGATTCAAATAAGGACTGATGAATAATGCCATGGGATGCATATAAAGCATACTCACCCAGACAGCCAATATCCAACCCGCAAGAGCAAGCGATTCACGGACAAAACCGCGAAGTAAACTAATCACTGTCGAAACAGCAATTATGGTAATAATGATATAATCAGGCCATATCAGTGACACTTATCATTCTCAACTGTATGAAATGTTAAATTAACATTCAAAAGGTAATCTAAATTAAGCTGTGCATTTTATCCCAACCAAGGGGGGAAAAGCAATTTTGATTGTCGAATATTGAATGTTGAATTAAGGGTAAAATCAACATCAAAAGTAGCTCAAGGAGACTCTCTTAGTTATGTCTCAGTTATGAGTAAAGCAGGCTTTGTAGTTGCTTTATATTTAAAATTCAACATTAGTATTTTATTATGATTGTATTTTTAAGTTTAAATTGTTTTTCAATTTTTATTTTTATTGATGTTATTTGATCAAACTTAAGATATGGACCCACTCTTAGGCGGTAGATTCTGCCTTTTGAGGTTAATATTGATTCAGTGTAGGCTTTATAATTCTTTTTTCTTAGCTTTTTTTGTAATGCTTCTGCATTGGCTTTCTGTGAAAAACTGGCGATTTGCAGAGTGTAGGCTGTATTAATTTTTGTTGATGTTGGTTTAGTAGCTTTTTTGTAGTTAGATTTATCAACTATCGGTTTAGATTTTGATTTTGGTTTAGCTGCTACCTGCTTTTTTACTGATGAATTTTTTGGCATTGCATCTTTTGGTTTTACAATAGTGCCTTGTTTTCTATCTGGGTATGCTGTCACTGTTTTGCGGGCAGGCATAACCATTGGTTGTGGTACATTAGGTAGTACTGCTTTGAACTTTTTTGGTTGTTCTGGAATGTTATTTCCTGAGATAGAATGTTTTGAGGTGGCACCACCATTGAGTAACATCGGTATAATAATAATACCTAATGAAACCAGGACTAATGCACCAATGATACGTTGTTTTATATTTATGTTTTGTTCTTCATTCATGTGTCATTATTGTATCTGAAGATTGAAAGAAATTGAGGGCATCAGTCACAGTAAAAAATGATCCAAAGACAAGTAATGTGTCAATGCTATTTAGCGTCAGTTGATTGCTGATAAAATCCTGATATGCTTGTTCAAAATTGCTAAAACACTGTATCTTGGGATTGAGCCCGTCAATTAATTGTTTATTGTTTAATAGTAATTCTATCTTTTTTGCTGGCATGGCCCTGGGGGTGTCGAGTTCAATAATTCGCCAACTGTTTACAAAAGGCGCTAGTACTGCCAGCACATCAGAAACATCTTTATCACTGAGCATACCCACAATAACGTTCAGTTTTCCTGGTGCTTGCTTTTTCAAAGATGCAAGTGAATCTCTGAGTACTTTTACTGCTTGTACATTATGAGCCACATCCAGTATCACAAATGGCTGTGTAGATACGACCTGAAATCGGCCTGCAAGTTCAACATTGTACAAGCCACGCTTAATTTCTGCCTGAGTCACAGGGTATGATTTTTTGATTAAGTCAAGAGCCATAAGTACATTAGAGGCATTTTTGAGCTGGGCAGAGCCCATTAAATTAGGGATGGGTAGATTATAACGTGGCAAAAGTGATCTTGTGTTATCATGTATTAACTCAGGAATTACCCAATCCCATTGTTGTTCTGTTGAATGTTGATCTCTAGGAGCATCCTGATAATCAACTGAATATTGATAAAAAGTTAAATTTTGCTTATCAACTATCGCACGAATACTTTTAGGTAAATCACTATCACCGTATATTGCAGGCTTATCTTTTCGATAGATTCCTGCTTTTTCAATGGCAATGGCTTCTCGATCGGAGCCCAGCCAATCTTGATGATCAATGTCAACAGTTGTTACCAGGGCGACATCGGCATCAATGATATTTACTGCATCGAGTCGCCCGCCCAAACCCACTTCAAGAATAGCAATGTCACACGATTGTTTGTAAAAAATATCAATAGCAGCCAGAGCACTAAACTCAAAATAAGTGATAGAAAGTTCTGCTCTTGCTTGATCGATGCGTTGAAATGAATCACATAAGCTTTGCTCAGATACTGGCTCTCGGTTGATTTTAATCCGTTCATTATAATGGCATAAGTGAGGTGAGGTAAAACTGCCCACTTTATAGCCTGCCTCAGTGAGAATTGCTTCCAGCATGGCCACAGTAGAACCTTTACCATTCGTACCTGCAATGGTAATAACGGTATAGGGTTGTTTAAATTGTTGAAATTCTGTGATGCATTCAGGTATTAAACGATGAAGCACTTCAGAGACTCGTTGCAGCCCCAAATCAATTTCTGAAGGGTGCAAGGTTTCCTGCCAAGCCAACCAGTCTCGAAGATTTTTAGACATACCGTTATTATAATATTCTATGGAATTTAACAGCGAAGTCTCTTAAAGAGTCTCTTGAATAATCGCTCAAGTTAAGCTCGTTTATTCATCATCATAGAAAGCAAGTTAACGAGTCTATCACCCATTTCAAGGCGTGAAACAATCATATCAATTGCTCCATGTTCCAGCAAGAATTCACTGCGTTGAAAACCATCAGGCAGTTTTTCATGCACGGTTTGTTCAATGACACGGGGACCAGCAAAACCGATTAAGGCATTAGGCTCGGCAATGTTGATATCACCGAGCGTTGCAAAGCTGGCTGAAACACCCCCCATTGTCGGGTCGGTCATCACTGAAATAAAGGGCAGCCCTCTTTTTCTCATTTTACCCAGTGCCGCACTGGTTTTTGCCATTTGCATCAGTGAAAATAAGGCTTCCTGCATTCTGGCTCCACCACTGGCAGAAAAACACACAAAGGGTATATCTTTTTCTAAGCATTGATTGACTGCCCTGACAAATTTTTCACCAACAACGGCACCCATGGATCCACCCATGAAGCGAAAATCAAAAGCAGCAATGACGAGAGGAAAATCATTGATTTTACCTTCCATTGTGATCAGGGCATCTTTTTCACCCGTGGCTTTTTGCGCGGCAATGATTCTATCTTTATATTTTTTTGAATCCTTAAACTTGAGTTCATCAACAGGTTCAAGATTTGTTGACAGTTCAGTGACTGAACCTTCATCAAACATATTTTCCAGACGTTTTCTTGCTCTAATGCGCATATGATGATCACATTTAGGACAAACTTCCTGATTGCGTTCCAGTTCTACGCGATATAAAACCGCGCTACAGGCTGGGCATTTATCCCATAGACCTTCAGGTACTGCCTTTTTTGATGCACCATCTGTACTAATTGATGGTAATAAGCGTGTAAACCAATTCATAATTGTTTCTCAATATTCTTTTGTTGTAACTTCCATATCCCTTAAGGATAAGCTTTATGCATCCAATGCGGTACGCATTGATAATAATACTTTACTGATTTCTGTGATGATTTTTTTATTGCCTTCAGCATTACTAAGTGCATGTGCATTTTGTTCAACTAAATTAACTAATGCACTGCCCACCACAACCGCTTCAGCAACAGCACCAATTGCAGCGGCTGTTTCAGCATTTTTAATACCAAACCCAACACCCACTGGTAAATCAGTGACTTGTTTAATAATGTCCAAGCGATTTGCAACTTCAGTAGTGTCCAGAGCAGATGTTCCTGTGACACCTTTAACCGCTACATAATAAATGAAGCCACTGGCATATTTACAAATCAGTGCCATCCGCTCTTTTGTGGTTGTTGGCGATAAAAGGAAAATAGGATCCAGTTCAGCTGCTTTTAGTACAGGTATATAATCAGCAGCTTCTTCTGGCGGTATATCCACGGTTAGGACACCATCAACGCCCGCTTCATTGGCCGCTTGTGCAAAAGTTTCATATCCCATAACTTCAATAGGATTTAAATATCCCATTAAAACAACAGGGGTGTCATTATTAGTTTCGCGAAAGCTTTTTATTATGCCTAAAACATCAGTCAATGATGTCCCATAAATCAGGGCACGTTCGCTGGCTTTTTGAATCACTGGACCATCGGCCATTGGGTCAGAAAATGGCACACCCAATTCAATAATATCGGCACCTGACTCAACCATAGAGTGCATCAAATCCAAAGTAATTTCCGGGTTTGGATCACCTGCAGCAACATAGGGGATCAATGCTTTTTTATTTTCTTTTTTAAGCTGTGCAAAACAACCTTTTATACGACTCATTTACTTATTTCTCTTTTGCAACTTCTAAAATTTTTGATTAACAACGATTGTTTATCTCTAAAACTCAATACCAGCAATCGTTGCCACGGTATGTATGTCCTTATCACCACGACCCGACAAATTCATTATAATGATTTGATCTTTATCCATAGTTGGCGCAAGTTTGGTGACATAGGCAATGGCATGACTGGATTCAAGAGCTGGCATAATGCCTTCAGTGAGTGTTAAATCATGAAATCCTTTGAGTGCTTCTTCATCTGTCACTGCCACGTAATTAGCTCGACCAATATCTTTTAACCAGGAATGTTCTGGACCTACTCCTGGGTAATCCAGCCCTGCGGAAACAGAATGGGTTGGAATAATTTGACCATGTCGATCTTCCATCAAATAGGTACGATTACCATGTAAAACTCCAGGTTTACCTGCACATAAAGGTGCTGCATGTTCACCTGTTTCAAGTCCGTGACCTGCAGCTTCAACACCATAAATGGAAACCTCCATATCATCAACAAAAGGATAAAATAAGCCAATTGCATTTGAACCACCGCCAATACAAGCGACTAAAGCATCTGGTAAGCGTCCTTCATGGGTCATTATTTGCTCTTTGGCTTCGCGGCCAATAATTGCCTGGAAATCTCTTACCATGGCAGGGTATGGATGAGGGCCTGCAGCCGTACCAATAATATAGAACGTATTATCAATATTGGTTACCCAATCACGCATGGCTTCATTCAGTGCATCTTTAAGTGTTCGTGAACCTGATTCGACTGAAATGACGTGCGCGCCTAATAGCTTCATGCGATAGACATTGAGAGCTTGACGTTGAATGTCTTCAGCGCCCATATAAACCACGCATTCAAGACCAAGTCGAGCTGCAACGGTTGCAGTCGCAACACCGTGTTGCCCTGCCCCTGTTTCAGCGATGATTCGAGTTTTTCCCATGCGTTTGGCCAATAACATCTGGCCAACTGTATTATTAACTTTATGCGCGCCAGTATGATTCAAATCTTCACGTTTCAGGTATATTTTGGCTCCACCCAGTTCACGGCTCCAGCGTTCAGCAAAATATAAAGGTGAAGGACGTCCAACATAATTAGATAAGTCATTGTCCAGTTCGGCAATAAACTCTGGATCCTGTAAATAATGTATATAGGCTTGTTTTAATTCGTTCAGAGGTTCCATCAATGTTTCTGGAACAAAAATGCCGCCATATTGACCAAAGTGCCCATGTTCATCAGGCATATCAGATAATCTTTTTTCTGGCTGACTCTGTGTCTGTGTTGTCATTAATATTACTACCGTTTTTCTCTAAGTTTTTGTATGTATAATTTATTCTCGAACATTGCCCACAAATTGAATGATTTTTTGCGGATCTTTTTTACCCTTGGAGGCTTCAACTCCACCACTGACATCAACGGCATAAGGATTGGCAATTTTGATTGCCTGCGCCACATTACCTGCAACTAAACCACCAGCCAAAATAATTGGCTTATTTAAATCATGGGGCACTTTATCCCAGTTAAAGGTTTCACCCGTTCCTCCTGGTACTCCTTTTTTATAAGTATCCAGAAGCAGTCCGCGAGCACTGGTAAATTCTTTTTCCAGCGCATGTAAGTCAAGTCCCTCTTTCATACGAACGGCTTTGATATAGGGGCGTGCAAAAGAGGCACAAAAGGCTTCAGGTTCATCACCATGGAACTGAATGATGTCAATTGCAACTTGCTCAATGACCTGTTCAACTTCTTCTCGCGTGGCATTAACAAAGAGTCCCACACTCATAGTAAATGGGGGTAATGAGTTAACGACGTCTTGAGCTTGCTCTATTGAGACATGTCTGGGACTGGGTGGGTAAAACACCAGTCCAATGGCATTGGCACCTGAATCACAAGCCATTTTTGCATCTTCGCGCGTTGTGATGCCACAAATTTTAATCAGGGTCATTTTTTTGTTAATCTTCATTTCTTAAAACTGACTTTAAGAACAGGCGCTAAGAATCTTGCTTAAGAGCAGGTATTTAGATCATGTCATGTTTAATCCAAAATTATCCCATATTTTAGTGATTTTTCCTACATAATACATAACATTATGAGAAATGATCCCTTATAATATTCACTACGATTATTTTATTAATCAATCCATTGTTCGCTATTTATTATGTAGATGCCCTTTTAATGCCAATTAAGATATATATTTTCAGAATTCTTGCGTTAATTCATACTCTTATTGTATTTAATTCTTTCATCTCAAGCTCTCTCTATGCGGCCCCCGCCAATCACTATATTGTCTCAGGTGATGCCATTGAAAAAGCCTTAAATGGCCTAACGGGTAACCCTGAAAGTGGTCGTGAGTTGGTTCGTAATCAAAATAAAGGCAATTGTCTGGCCTGTCACCATTTTCCAATTCCTGAAGAGGATTTTCATGGTACTATCGGCCCTTCACTCGCCACAGTTTCATTAAGGTTAACTGAGGCTCAATTACGTTTAAGAGTGACTGATATGAAGCTCATTAATCCTGTTTCAATTATGCCAGGTTTTTTTAGAGCACCTGAAAAAATGACGCGTCTTTCACCGCTCTATGAAAATATGACCATACTCACTGCTCAGGATATTGAAGATATCATTTCCTATTTAATCACCCTAAAATCCGATCAGGCAGAGACATTTTGACCATGACTCATCGTCTTTTACATTCTTTACTATTATGTGCACTATTACTGGTATCTCACACTTTAAAAGCGGAACTCATCTCTGGGTATGAGTTTTTGAGTGAGCAGGCAAAAGAGATTCAAATGGATGATTTTCAAAACCCCGGCTATTTAATGATTGCCAAAGGATTAGAGATCTATAATCAAGCAGGAGAAAATGGCCAGTATTGCATGAATTGTCACGGTGCGGATGGCAACCAGTTTGTGCCCAAAAGTATTGCTCAGTTTCCAAAATACCATGATTCTTTAAAGCACCCGGTCACCCTCAGAGATCAAATCCAACATTGTTGGGGTACTCGTTTAGATAATTTTCCCCTACTCTATGACGATATTGAATTATTGGCACTGGAAACTCTAGTGCGTAATAAGGCTTTTGGCGAAACCGTTCAAGTGGATATTAGTGGAAAAATAGCGCCCTACTATGAACTCGGTAAGGCTTTATATTATACTCGTTTTGGTCAAATGGACATGAACTGCTCACAATGCCATGAAATTTACCAGAGAAAAATGCTGCGTGGCCAACAACTCTCACAAGGACACACCAATGGTTTCCCTCTCTTTCGCTTAGAATCACAAAAAATGGTCAACCTACCTCAACGTCTACGAGAATGTTTTCGCTCTCT
>JADGEK010000010.1:62355-77999 GCA_016744395.1 Gammaproteobacteria bacterium
AGTCATTCACAATTTCATGATAATTCAAGATCTTGATTGGGAAGGCTTTGGCAATGCCATTTATTGCTAATCCAAGAACTCGGTCATCATTTGAAAGATAGTTTGCTTGATTTGATGGGATAAAGTTAGGATGGTCAATGGCTGGAATGCCATCTTTAGCTGGACCACCATGATGAATTTCATTGATATCTATGAGGGAGTCACTGAGGTCAAAGCCATTATTACTTGATAGCGCTGCCACAAATCGGTCGCCAAAAAAGACGGTCAAAATGAAAAGAAACAGTGGGTAAAAAATTAAACGACTTCTGGTTAATTTTTTCATATTTTTTACCATTATTGTGTCTATTATATAGAAGTGAATTATCACTATTATTGATTATATAGACCTGTTAACGGTATAAATGCTTTCATTTTGAACTCACGATGCTCTATAAACGTTGTGATATTATTATGATTTACATCTGATTTGATAGCCTGCTTTGTTTGACTTAACTGCATCTTCCCAGTTTGTTTCACCTGCTGGTAATGCCAGATATTATGGATTACCTGCATGGAAATTAACCAATCATAGGATTATTACTGCCCATTAGTCTTTCTCGGTAAACTTCCATGAAATAGCAAAGGCCATAATTGAAAGCACTGCAGCGATGCTAAAGGTCATACTTGCCCCGCTGCTCTCCCACAAATATCCTCCATAGAGACTACCAATGGCTCCCCCAAGGCCAAAGCTGACACTACTATAAAGTGCTTGTCCTTTGCCTTGATTGTTTCCTTTAAAGTATTTATGAATATAGGCAATAGCCACTGCATGATATATCCCAAATGTCGATGCATGAAACACCTGGGCAAAAGTAGTGATGTAGATGTTGTCTATATAATAACCGATTAAGAGCCATCTTAAAGAGCCTGAAAATAAACTGGCCAGTAGTAAAAAGCGTAAGCCAAATCGTTTGACTAACCAGGGCATCATTGCAAATGCAATCACTTCAGATAACACGCCAATTGCCCAGAGCAGACCAATCCATGAATGACTGTAGCCATTAGACTCGGCGTAAATCGTGTAAAAAGTATAATAAGGGCCGTGACTTGCCTGAACTAATAAACAAGCCACTAATAAGGCTAGAATATGCTTATTTTTAAGTGCCATTACTATCGAAGAATGCCCTTCTTTATGACGTATCCCTGGGTGGTCAGTAATATTAAGAGTTGTCAGCAAGATACCAATTAACAAGCTGATAACAACAAAGGGTAAATTGGCAATTGTCATTATATTTAATAACACACCAACACCCGTCACTGCAACCACAAAACCAAGTGAACCCCACATCCGCACCCAACTGTATTGATGCTCATTGTTTTCTAGGTGGTTAAAAGTGAGCGCTTCAAACTGAGGTAATATGGCATTCCAAAAAAAGCTGAAAGCCAGTAAAACCAGAAACAACCACCAATAGTTATCTGCAAAGAAAATACCTGAATAACCTGCAGCTGCGAGTCCTGCGCCCAGTCGAATAATAAAAAGACGATTGCCTCGATGATCAGCAATCCAGCCCCACAAATAGGGAGCAACAATTTTGGTGCCCATAATAACGGCCATTAACTGGCCAATTTCAATGGCATTATAACCAGAATCTGAGAGATACAGACCGAAATAAGGAATGAAGGCGCCCAGAGTGGCAAAATAGAACCAATAGAAACTGGACAGGCGCCAATAAGGAATATCTTTTATCAAAATTTAACCAAGTTCTATTGTCTTAATCTTGAATTATTTTTTTGGAGCAAGAGCTGTAACGACGGGTGTCTGAGAGACCACATCAAAATTTTGTGCCTTATGGCGCATTAAATGATCTAATAGTACGATTGCGAGCATTGCTTCAGCAATGGGTGTGGCTCTAATACCAACACAGGGATCATGACGCCCTTTAGTAATGACTTCAATGGGCTTACCATCAATATCAATACTCTTTCCTGGCAAGTGAAGACTTGACGTCGGTTTTAATGCAATGTGAACACTGATATCCTGTCCTGAAGAGATCCCTCCCAGTATGCCGCCTGCGTGGTTTGATAAAAAACCTTCAGGAGTAATTTCGTCACGGTGCTCAGTCCCTTTTTGCTCAATACAGTCAAAGCCCGCACCAATTTCCATTCCTTTTACAGCATTAATACTCATCATTGCATGTGCAATATCAGCATCCAGCCGATCAAAAATTGGTTCACCTAATCCAGGAGGTATGCCTGTTGCAACCACAGAAACTTTGGCTCCAATAGAGTTACCTTCTTTACGAAGTGCATCCATATAATCTTCCATTGGTTTAACCTGTGCTTCGTCAGGTGAGAAAAATGGATTATTATTGACATTATCCCAATTAAAATTTTCATCTCCGGGGCGGGCTGTTTTTATGGGCCCTAGTTGTGACAAGAAACCTCGTATTTCAATGCCATGGACATCTTTTAAGTATTTTTTTGCAATACCACCTGCTGCGACTCTGGATGCTGTTTCACGCGCAGAAGAACGGCCACCACCACGATAATCACGAAAGCCATATTTATGTTGGTAGGTATAGTCAGCGTGACCAGGGCGAAAGGTATTTTTTATGTTGCCATAATCTTTGGAGCGCTGATCTTTATTGTGAATCAATAGAGAAATGGGTGTACCCGTTGTTTTTCCATCAAAAATACCAGAAAGTATTTGCACTTCATCATCTTCACGACGTTGTGTTGTATGTCGGGATGTACCTGGTTTGCGACGATCTAAGTCAAACTGTAAATCAGCCTCAGTTAATGCCAGGCCTGGGGGACAGCCATCGACAATACAGCCAATAGCTTTACCATGACTTTCACCAAAAGATGTAACAACAAAAAGCTTTCCAAAAGAGTTTCCAGACATAGTTTTCTATACGTTCGCTGAGTGTGTGAATGAGTGAGTGCTTTGAGTAAACTCCCTCTTCTAGGAAGGAGAACTAAGAGCAATTTTATAAATTCTTATTATATTGTAGCAATAAATGGCAAAGAAAGGACCCTATTTCAAATAATTGTAGACTATGGCAATAAAACTCAGTATCCCATCTCTTGTTAAGTCGCTATAATATTCATAAATTAAATAAACCACCGTCAGTCACTCTGGAGTAAAATAATGCGTGCGTTAATTATTGAAGATGAAATTCAACTTCAACAACAAATTGCAACACGTCTTAAAGCGGATAATTTTGTTGTTGATGTCACTGACAATGGAAAAGAAGGGCTTTATTTTGCATCAGAATATCCTGTTGATGTCGCCATTATAGACATAGGCTTGCCTGAAATATCAGGTATTAAAATTATTAAAGAACTTCGCAAGTCTGGCAGTAAATTGCCTGTTCTCATTTTAACTGCTCGAAGTCGTTGGCAAGATAAAGTCGAAGGTCTTGAAGCTGGTGCCGATGATTACCTAGTCAAACCCTTTCATATGGAAGAACTTTTGGCCCGCATCAATGCCCTACTCCGTCGCGCTTCTAATAGTGCCAGTGAAAATATATGTTTTGGTCCAATTTGTGTCACTCCAGATAGCCAACAGGCATCTTTAAATGACAGTATTTTAGAATTAACAGAGTTTGAATATAAAATTCTTGAGTATTTAATGCGTCGTCACGCCAATGTCATTTCAAAATCTGAATTAGCGGATTATCTCTATCCTCATGATGAAGATCGAGATAGTAATGTGATTGAAGTGATTATGGGGCGCTTACGTAAAAAGCTGGATTCTGAGGGGACTTTAAAACCAATTGAAACCATTCGTGGCAGAGGTTACTGCTTTAACCTCAATTAAAAGCAATCAACTGATGAATATTCCTGAATTCAAGCTCAGCTCTATTAATAGTCGTCTTATCTTAGGGACAATTATTGTGGTGGGCAGCTTTATGGTCTTAACAGGTCTTACTTTAAGTAAAACTTTTTATAATAGTGCTTACTCCGCTGTTGAAGAGCGTCTTACAGGTCAGGTTTATTTGTTAATGGCGGATCGGGATATTCAGCCGTCTCACTTACAATCTGGCTCAAATAACCTCCCCAATGAATTTTCTTCAGTGACATTAAATTCCAGTATTACTAACCACAGTGTTTACTCTCAGTTATCAGGTTATATTACTCAGGCCGATGGGACGGTTCTTTGGCAGTCTGACACGAATATTTCATTAAAAATTCCACCTGAAAAATTCATTATTAATGGCACTCAGGATCATGGTAAAAAGATTTTTCAAAAATATAATATCAATGGTCACCCCTATATCAGTATCAGTATTGCAATTTTCTGGGATTTAAAGAACCCGAGGTTTCCTTTAATTTATCATATCAGTGATGATCTCACTCAATTAAATGAAAAGCTGTCTGATTATCAATTCAGCTTGTGGACTAATTTATTACTCATGTCCACATTCTTATTTGCCACTCTCTTTGTTATTCTAAGATGGGGTCTCAAACCACTTCGAGAGGTAGAACAGGAAATTAAATCCGTTGAGCAAGGTGAACAAGACTTGCTCAAAAAATCTTACCCTGATGAGATTGTTCCACTGACTCATAATATTAATCAATTAATCCAAAACGAACGTCAGCAGCAGCTTCGTTATCGAAATGCATTGGCTGACTTAGCTCATAGTTTGAAAACACCATTAGCTATTATTCGTGGCCAAAATCCTCTCTCTGATGTCTCAATCGTGATAACACCTGCAGAAGCACAAGCCAATAGTAAAAATATCAATGAAGCTGTCGATCGTATGAACTCAATCATTGAGTACCAATTACAAAGAGCAGGCTCAAATAGCCCATCATCGCACATACAATACCTGCAATTGTTCCCTATTGTTCAAATGCTGATTGATAGTATGAAAAAGATATATCGAGATAAGTCGATTCATTTTCACTTAAATATGAATGAAGACATTCAATTTAAAATGGATGAAGGTGACTTTATGGAAGTTTTGGGCAATCTATTAGATAACGCTTGTAAGTGGTGTTGTCAAAATATTCAAATCAGCCTTGAACTTGAAAAAACACAGTTAGAAATCCTCATATCTGACGATGGACCAGGTATTGCTTCAGATATGATCAATGAGATAAGCAAAAGAGGCGTTCGAGCCGATGAATTCACCCCAGGACATGGTGTCGGCCTTGCCATAGTTCAGGATATTGTCAGTACTTATAATGGTAGTATTGAGTTTGCAGCACCAGCAACAGGTGGTTTAGAAATTAGTATTCGTTTTAAAATTTAATGTGTATGCATCCAGTTACTACTTTGCCTTGGCTTCCCCTTTACAAAAAGCACTCTTGATACTTCGTATAGACTGCTATTGGGGTAAGAGTGGTCAATCATTCATTTTCCTAAATTGTATGCTCTGTAGAGATGTCACAGGCATTATCTATACTAGCGATTAAAGTAGGCTATTAACTGCTCTTTGCTCAAAACAAAAATGCCTTCACCGCCCTGTTCAAACTCAAACCAGTAAAACGGCAAGTCTGGATAACGCTCTTCTAAAGCATGGGCGCTATTACCAACTTCAACAATTATAATACCTTTGGGGTATAAATGATCGGCTGCCTGCTCCAACATTGGAATAACCAATTCAAGTCCATTATCACCTGCTTCCAGGCCAATTTGTGGCTCAGCATGGTATTCCTCAGGCATGCAGGCTAAATCTTCAGCATCAACATAAGGTGGATTAGAAACAATGATATCATACTGTTTACCTTTTAAATTACTAAACAAATCAGATTGAATGATATTCACCTGATCAACTAAACCGTGTTTCTCTATATTTTGTAAAGCAACATCTAAGGCATCTTCTGATATATCAACAGCATCAACTTCTGCACCTGGAAAATAATAAGCATTGGCAATAGCAATACAACCGCTGCCTGTACATAAATCTAAAATTTGTTCTACGTTTTCTGTATCGACCCAGGGTTCATAATGATTTTGTATCAGTTCTGAAATGGGAGATCTTGGTACTAGAACTCGTTCATCAACATAAAATGGCAGACCAGCAAACCAGGTCTCATTAGTCAGATAGGCTGCAGGTATTTTTTCTTTGGCTCGACGAAATAAAATATCAATGACTGCATGCTTTTCATTCTCTGTGAGCTTAGAAGTAAAGTAAACAGAATGTGTATCTGGCTCAAGGTTGAGAGTATGTAAGACAAGGTAGGCAGCTTCATCAATTGCAGTGGGATTTCCATGACCAAAAAATAAGTCTTCTTGCTTAAAAAGACTCGCTCCCCAACGAATAAAGTCCGTAATTGTCTCTAGTGATTCATCAATTGTATCTTTGGTGTAATTGATTCTTGTCATTTTAAGTCCTTAGTTTCTCATCCCATATCGCAGTCCCATATCGTAAGGAATAGCGAAACCGATCGTTAGAAAGTGATCACAAAATAATCTCAAACTTAAACGTCTGATATAGCCAACATATAAAAGCGATATTGTACTATAAATCTATGATATATTTTGTTTTCAATTACTGGTTTCTTATTAAAATTAAACGCAGGTCAAATTTTAGACTAAACTTAAAATAGAGAAGGATATTTTATTTAACTGCAAAAAAGGGAGGTTATCATGACACACATTAAACTAGCCCCTGATGTCGAGTTCAAAATGGACATTAACCTGAATAATATTACTAAAAACTCTCGTGACTATGATGTTCAGCAGCACAAAGTTGAAGTTATTCATGAATTTGAAAAGCGTCTTAGACAGGTCTTTCCTGAAGGTTTCAAGATTGACAGTATGGATTTCGGACTGGATAAGCAGCATTGAACAGCTAAGGTTTCAGGCAACGTCCGATAGAAGCTTTGCTGCAAACTCGTCCATCAAACCAGAGGGTATTGGCGAGCTTTGTGCCTGTCAATTTAATACTCGATGCTTTTGCACCCGTCAAATCAGCATAACTGAGATCGGCTTTAGTAAAAATAGTGCCGTTTAAAATAGCCCCCCTCAAATCACTGGCTCGAAGACTTGCATTGGTTAAATTGGCACCTGATAAGTCAGAGTGAGATAAATTAGCATAGTCCAGGATACTTGTTTGCAATGCCGTTTTTATAAACTGAGTATTTTGTAATAGAGTATTTTTAAAACTGCTGTTTCTAAGACTGAGTTGGCTAAAATCTTTACGTTGCAAATGGCAACCATCAAAAATAATACCGTCTTTTGCTGGAGCAGAACAGTCAATCTGTGCCAAAGGATCTTCAGGAGTAAACATAAAAATGGCAAGAATTAATCCTGATAAAAAAACACCAATGCCAATCATGCCAAGATAGCCTGTTGTTTTTATTTGTAAATGAGTGATTTTTTTTCTTGGCGTATAGACTTTTTCTTTACCATCAGAATCCACTTCACGCACTTCATCACGTTCATCAGCCCATCGTCTGGCCGCTTTAAGGCGCTCTTTATAGTTCGGTTCATTACGATGCTTAATGACATCAGGCATGACTTCACGGATTGTGGAAGCTTTGCGCCAGACTTCTTTATCCTTACTAAGTAAATCATTTGGATTGATACGACCCAATAAGATATTTTTGCTAATGAGTCCCGCTGCAAAAGGCCCTTTTACACGACCATTAGCTTTGAGATACCATAACTGGGTTTCTTTATTCATTATGTCCCTAATTTTTTATTTTTAGTTTATACTTAATATGATACAAAAAAAATAAACCGATAACCTTAATACCTGTAGCCCATTCATTATAACTCATAGACAGCAGACATAAGCACAATGCATCCCATTGACTCATCAAAACTCTCTGCTGAATTAACCAAAGTCGAATCAGACAAAAATTCTAGCCAAAACACCACTTCAAATATCAATATTAAATCTATGAGCAGTACGGAGATCAATAGCAAACTCAACTCAGTTCTGGTCGAAAAACAACACCTTATTATCGGCCAATTGCTCAAACAAACTTTGCAAAGGATGACTAATGAGGGGCTTTTAAGTGTGGATACTCAAAAAGCCATACTCAGTGCAAAAAACATTTTACCTGGTGAGTTCACCCAACTGTACATACAAGATAGACTACAACAACACAAACTAGCAAACACTTTAGCGACAATGCCAATCAAACCCCTAGAACTGACTAATGCGATGGTTAATCAGTGGCACTCTGGACAATTACTTCAAAGTATAGTCTACCAGAGCCCTAAAAGTGGTACAGCTTCTTTATTAGTGAACAGTTCTGGTCAGTTTAGTCCAGCACTTCTGGTACAACTCACCGTATTACAGTCAAACAATACACAATCTACCAATAAACTCATCAACGATGAAATTATTAAGCAAGCACAAGTTGTACAAATAAAAACCAGTCTCAGTATTGAGCCTGGACAACAATTATTATTACAAGTAAATAAAGATTCTTCAGGCATCACGTTTGATTTAAAACATTCTCCCAAAGAAAGTAACCTTGTCAGTCAATACATTAACCAGTTAATCACGCGCCAACAAGCACTACCACAACTCATTGCTTCACTTAAAGAGATTGCCACTCAAAGCAGTCCTGCAAACACCTTTTTTACACCAACGTTTAAATCTCAGGTTGAATCAGTGTTACAACAATTTCCGCAGCTTGCTCAATTATCAACAGGACAAGATATAAAAAAGGCAGTGCAAAATTCAGGGCTTTATTTAGAATCCAAATTAGTTAATTCAAACACAAGCACAAATACCACAGTTCCAATTTCTTCAACTGATTTAAAAGCGGCATTATCACGTCTCGTTACTTTAATTTCAAATAATGAAGCAGTATTTATGCCGAAACAAGCCACAGCGCAAAGTGGTTTATATCAACATATGGCTTTAGAGGGTCTTATTAAACCATCTGTGCATTCAGCCCCATTTTTTGACTTACCCAATCAAGTAAAGCATGCACAGGTTCAAAAGCCTGTTCTTGAGTTACCTTTATTGCAACTCAATAATCACTTATTACTCCAGACAAGACTACTGGATCAGATTGAAAGTGTTTTATCAAGAATTATTATTTCTCAGTTCCAGGCACGAGAAAGTTCCGATCAGTCTTTTTTGAATGTTGAAATTCCATTTCGTCACAATGATCAACAAGAAATCTTGCAATTAAAAATTCGTGAAGAGAAAAAAGAAAAAGAAGCGGAACTCGGCAATAAAATATGGACCGTTAATATGGCATTCAACCTACAATCACTCGGTGGCATACGTATCTATATAACCCTTGATAAAATTGACCTGGCCATCCAGTTCTGGACCGAAGAGAAAGACAGTCAACGATTAATACAAAATTATTTCACCCTGCTCAGCGAACGGCTGATTTCAGCAGGCTTTACTCTCTCACAACTCGTCGCAATTCATGGCATTCCAGAGGAAGCCCAAAAAGAACAAACAAAGAGCCAATTTATCCTCGACGAAAAAGTGTAAGCAAAGATAAGATTGATTTTTAAATTGCCAGTTATTCATGAGTATACTAAAAATGACCAAGAAAAATAAATCTAAGAATAACAATGATAACACCCCATTCAAGCAGGCAATCGCTCTCCATTATGATGAGGATCAGTCAAATCCTACGCCTAAGGTAACGGCAACAGGACAGGATGAAGTGGCGCAGCAAATAATTGAACTGGCTAAGGAGCATGGCATTCCTATTCATGAAGATCCTGATTTGGCGGTTTTGCTCTCTCAACTGGAGCTTTATGATGATATTCCTGAATCACTGTATCGTGTTGTGGCAGAGGTTTTAGCTTTTGCTTATATTGTTTCAGGGAAGAAACCAAAACAACATTCTGAAACCTAAATTATATCAAAGCCAAGCTTTTAGCCTTGCCTGTTTTGTAATACTAATCGTATGACCTATCAAAATGAATATGTGCACTAAGCAAAATATGTGAATATTTCACATTTACCATGGTATTTGGGCACAGAAAACAAGTGTAATTGCCAATAAAGTATACCCATAGAGAATGAGTAATCTTAATACTTGTTGGACGGGACTTTTGAACGGGGCAATACAATCATGAAAAAATTTATCACACTACTAACAACTGCCATTTTTTTTTCTATCTGTTGTTCTTTAATTGATCAATTTATATGGCACAATGAATTTACCTGGGCCTGTGTTGTATTAGGCTTTGTGACAGGTTCTCTGTTGGTGCTATTGTGTGAAGAAAAATCGCATAGAACACCGATTTAAGACACTTTAAAAAAATAATTTAAAGTAATTATCTCGAGTGATTTTCGCTATGTGTTCAACACTAGAGCCACGTAATTGCGCCAAATATTCTCCAATATAGGCCACATAAGCAGGCTGATTTTTTTTGCCTCTCATTGGTACGGGGGCTAGATAAGGGGAATCGGTTTCAATCAGTAAGCGATTATCTGGCACCATTTTAGCGACTTCCTGAATGGATTTGGCATTTTTAAAGGTCACAATACCAGAAAATGAGATATAAAATCCCATATCTAAAGCTTTTTGGGCAGTCTCTATATCTTCAACAAAACAATGCATTATTCCCCCAATTTTATGGGCGTTTTCTTCATCAAGAATTTTTAGAGTATCTTCTCGTGCATCTCTTGTGTGAATAATCAGTGGTTTTTTTGTTTCAATGGCTGTTCTTATATGGACTCTGAAACGTTCTTGTTGCCACTTAAAGTCTTCACCTTTTGGGCATTGACCTTCGTTCATATAATAGTCAAGGCCTGTTTCACCTATAGCAATCACTTTGGCATTGTCAGCCAAGTTTGACAATTGTTCTAGGCTGACATTTTCTTCAGGTGTATGGCATGGGTGTAAACCAACGGATGCTGAGACATTAGAATAGGTTTTTGCAGTTTCAAGTATTCTTGGAAAACTGTCCAAATCGACAGCTATGCTCAGAATATCACTCACCTGATTTTGTTTTGCTCGTTCGATGACGTTATCCATATGACCATCAAAATCAGCCAAATCAAGCATATCGAGGTGACAATGTGAATCTACAAAATTTAGTGACATATGTTCTTTTTACTCTCTGAGGCATTTATAATTGGTTTGAGTCTAAAATAAAGTATAAAAATGAAACAATCATTGATTCAATGGAACTTTATCTTATCTTTTAATATTGGTGTGGGCTTAGGACGACAGACTCACTTTGATTGCCTGTAATAGATAAAATGATTATAAAATTGAACATTTTACATTGTATGGGTTGGCCTATCTGACTTTAAAGCACCCGCCAGATAAGTCTCAATTTTCTTTTGTGCCTGACCATTATCCTGATCACTGAATTGAACACCAACGCCAGCTGCACGATTCCCTTGAGAGCCTATAGGTGTGATCCAGACAATTTTACCAGCGACTGGCAATTTATCTTTCTCATCAAGTAATGTTAAAAGCATAAAGACTTCGTCACCCAGTTTATATTGCTTATTCGTGGGTATAAATAAACCACCATTAGAAATAAATGGCATATAAGCCGCATAAAGTGCATTTTTGTCTTTGATGGAAAGCGACAAAATACTTTGTCTGGCTTGGCCTGGTCGCATCATAGTACGAGATACTCTTAATTTTTAGGTTACGAAAATGAACTGCAAATAATAACACAAGTGATATAGAGTATTAAAATTATTTAAACGCTATATCACTAAAAATAGTTTATTTTGTACAGTTCTTCCAGTCTATCAGCAACTTTTCAAACAATAAGTTAATATTTATCTGCCCCTGAATTTCATAATATGCTTTATTAACTAAATCAGAGAGTTGCAAAACCTTCTTTAAGTCTAGTCTATCTACAAGTAGTTGCAAGTTTTGAATATGATCTCTATTCGTTATTGTATCTTGATCACAGTTATGAGTGAGTCTGGCAAGATCTGAGATAAAGGAGTCCATCCAGTAAATCACATCATGTGCAGACAGCATAAAATCATCTTTCTTACTTTTTGAACTGTTTTTCTTTGCTTTACTTTTCTTTGCATTGGTTTTTTTGAACAATTCTTCAGCCCTACTCACGGGGTCAGCCCCATCATTTGCAATGGCTATCAGATGGTTAAATATCATGTTTCGAGCATTCAACTGGTCACTATTGGCTAGTTCTAATGCTAATAAAGGAGCTCCCGATGCGAGAGATAACAATAATTGAGAGTTATGAAGTCCTGCTTGTTTTAACCATGGAATGGCATATTCTGTATCAGGCAGGGCCATGTCAATGGTTTGACATCGACTTCTAATCGTAGGTAATAATGCCTGCTTTTTATTAGTGACTAAAATAATAATCGCATTTGAAACAGGTTCTTCTAATGTTTTTAATAAGCTATTTGCTGCATTCGCATTCATTGCCTCAGCAGGTTCTATGAGTATAATTTTTTTTCCATCAAACTGGCTGCTTAAAACACTCCATTCAATAAGCTCTCGAATAACATCCACTGGAATTACTTTTTTATCTTCTGGTGTCGTAATATGATTAAAGTCTGGGTGGTTCACACTATTAAAAAGCTGACAAGAACGGCATACTGAGGTTGAATCAACTGAGTCTGATGAACAAGGTTCAATTTGACTGGTTTTTGAATTTTTTTGTGGTGATTGGCATAATAGTGCTTTAGCTAAATACAGGGCTAAATCTTTTTTACCAATGCCAGAAATACCTGCTAATAATAATGCATGTGGAAAATGGTTAACCTCCCCGTTTTGTGAATAACTGGAAGTGTACAATTTCCGCCAAACATTTGATTGCCATGGATAATAGGACAATTTTGAATAGTCAATGACTGATGGTTCAGAAGCATTTTTGATGGGTGTGGTTTTAGCCATAATTATAGAGTAACTGAATCGGTTATCATTTCCATAACCGTACGCATTTGTTTATGTACATCTTCAATTGCAGGTTGGGTATCAACGATATGAAACCGCTTTGGATTTTCTTTCGCTAATCGCAGGTAAGCATCTCTGATACGATTAAAAAAACTGAGTTGTTCTTGTTCAAAACGATCCGCCTCACCTCGTTCACGCACTCTTTGCATGCCAATATCAACAGGTATATCCAGTAAAATAGTCGCATCGGGTCTTAAGCTGCCTTGAACCCACTGCTCTAATTGGGTAATTTTTTCCCATGATAAGCCTCTCCCTCCTCCTTGATAAGCATAACTGGCATCCGTAAAACGATCACTGATCACCCATTTTCCTGCCGCTAAAGTGGGTTTAATCAGTTCATTTAGATGTTGGGCTCTGGCCGCAAACATAAGCAATAATTCGGCATCATCACAAAGACTGCTATTAGATTTATCCAAAAGGAGATCACGAATTTTTTCAGAAATCTCAGTACCGCCAGGTTCACGTGTAGAAATAAATTCAATATTTTTTGAACTTAAAAAATCCTGAACAAAACACATATTAGTTGATTTACCTGCGCCTTCAGAGCCTTCAATTGTGATGAACTTGCCTTGCATCATATTTTCTGTCACCTTTTTTTATTTTTTTTGCTTCTGGTTTTTCGAAGATAGCTTCGAACCGCTTTATTATGGTCTTTAAGGTTGTTGGTAAAAACATGACCACCCGTTCCATCTGCAACAAAGTATAAACTTTTTCCTTTGTCTGGATGCAATACTGCATGGATTGCTTCCCGCCCGGGAATAGCAATTGGTGTGGGGGGTAAACGGGGTATTTGATAGGTATTATAAGCTGTTTTTTCATTGATATCTTTACGACGGATATTGCCTTTATAGCGATCTCCCATGCCATAAATAATAGTTGGGTCTGATTGTAGGCGCATTTTGATGTTCATACGGCGTATAAAAACGCCTGCAATTTTACTACGTTCACTACTCACTCCAGATTCTTTTTCAACAATAGAGGCCAAAATAAGCGCTTCATAGGCACTTTTGAGTGGTGTGTCTTTCTCTCTTTTTGCCCATTCTTCTGTAAGCACTTTTTGCATATTATCGTATGAACGTTTTAAAAATTGAAAGTCATTGGTGCCTTTAGGAAACTTATAGGTATCTGGGTAGAGAAGGCCTTCAAGGTTTTTATACTGACTGTTTAATTTTTTGGACAGCTTTTCTTTAGACTTGCTATCAAGTGGTAAACTAAAGTCTGGTGTTTTCATTAATGTGGCATCGTTGGTAATTTGTGTTAGAGCTTCATTTACGGTCCAACCTTCAACAATGGTTAATGAGTATTGATTAACTGTGCCAGAAACAAATAAGTCAATCACATCAACGACAGTCATTCCTGGCTTAAGCACGTATTCACCTGCTTTTATTTTAACGGCTTTACGAGACAGCCTTGCATACAATCGAAAATAATGAGGATGCTGGATTAAATTTTGTTTATTAAGATTTTTTGCAATGTGTTGTGCCCTCTCACCTTTGTTAACGCTGAAAAGGTATTGACTTGCATTGGATTCAGGCAAAGTGATTGGCATTTGCAAGTACACATTATATTCGTTCCAATACCAGGCAACAGCAAAAGCTGAAATAATAATAAGTAAAGCAGTTAGTTTAAAAAGTTTTTTTATCATATTAAGTTTTGTAATATATATTCAATTTTAATCAGTTATCAGCAATGGTAAATACATCTGGGCGATCAATTTGCTTATTCAATATCATTGCTAGTTTATTTGTTAAAGAGGTTTCACCGTTATAGGAAGCCTCACCATAACAAGAGACTTCATCTGAATTTTGATGCCACTTCAATTCACCATCAAGCTCAATTGAAGCAACAGGTAAAAGCCCCCAAATACTATTAGTTAAAAAGACTTCCGAGGCATTACTTAAGTCACTTAATGAATAATGACCTTCACCAGAAGGAATTCCCAGTTCATACGCTAATTTAAGCACGCCTTCTCTCATTGTACCGCGTACACCACATGTATCAATTAATGGTGTCAATAATTGGCCATTGCTCACAAAAAAAAGATTACTACTGGTTCCTTCGACAATGACTGATTCATTATTGACTCTGTTATTAAGAAAAGAGTCAG
The DNA here is from genome assembly GCA_016744395.1 of Gammaproteobacteria bacterium. Classification (GTDB taxonomy): domain Bacteria; phylum Pseudomonadota; class Gammaproteobacteria; order GRL18; family GRL18; genus GRL18. The sequence goes on from JADGEK010000010.1 coordinate 77,288, forward strand.
GGCACTGGGTCATAATGCCTTCATGATATTCAGTTTCATTGAATTCATTTCGCCCTAAAACCTGTTCTAAGCGATTAAGGTGCTTAATGCCTGCCAATGTGGGTTGTTTGGCTAAGCAAGTCTCGCACATTGTGACACGGATACCTGATTGATAGTCCAGAGGATCTCTCTCAGGCCAGTTGTGTACCGTAATGATAATACTGGGTATTTGCTGTGATGTGTATAAATAACCACGCCCCCCCTGACCACGAGTAACAATAATTTTAATCACTTTGTTGCGTGAATTATTAAGTGAATTAACGCCATAAATTTGTAACTCTTTGTTGATTTCAACCTGAAGATTATCCAGAAAAAATTGTTCTTCAGGTAAATCAATTGATAGCTGTTGAGCACCTAATTTCAGACGCTGCCAATGAAAAGCCCAATGATTTAAAATACTACCAACATAAGCGATGGTTTCAAATAAACCATCGCCATAGGCCAGACCACGATCTAAAACATTGAGTGAATCAATGGTGTGATAGCGAATTTCATTGTTTTGCTTCATATTGCAGAACTCTTTAAGGCCCGAAGCAAACCCTTAGCTTTTGCCCGTGTTTCTTGTAGCTCATTATCTGCAACTGAGTCAAAAACCAATCCTGCTCCTGCTCTAAATGACAATTTATGTTTGTTAGACTGGCTATTATTTTGTTTTAAGATTGGTTTTGAATCC
>JADGEK010000183.1:0-2192 GCA_016744395.1 Gammaproteobacteria bacterium
ATTGAGTATGATGAAACAGAAACCATTTTCATTAATCCCACTAAAAAGAAAACTGAAGATTATATTACAGGAAGGTATGGTTAAACATGTTACCCACAGAAGCAGAAAAATTAAAATCGATCAGTGATCAAGTCATGCAGTTAGGGCAATCGATGCTTTATACAAATGAGCTAATACTCGATGCACTGAAAAACTGCGATGTCTGTCGACTTAATGAAATTCAAATTTTACCCAAAAAAGAACGTTATGTGACGATAGATAAGATTGACAATTTAATCATTCAGGCTTTTGCGCGTTATAAACCAGAAGCCAGAGATTTAAGAAAGCTGGTTGCTTTTTTAAAAATTACGAATGAACTTGATCGTATTGCCAATAGCTGTAATTCATTCATTCGTGATTTCCCTCGTGCTTTATCTAATCAGCTAGATAAAAACATTATTCTTGAATATTCCATTCCTTTACAAAAATCATCGGTCAATGCTTTAAGTTCTGCACTGGATATTATTAAGTCTCATGATAAGGAATCGGTGGATGAACATTATAAAACGGTCGTCATTGAAGAAAATACAAATGATGATTTGTATAAAATGATTGAAAAAAATTTATTAAAGAAAATTAATAAAGATGTCTATTTGACAAAAGAATATCAAGATATTATGGCTGCATTAAGACGTCTTGAAAAAGTAGCTGATCGCGCATTAAGCATAGCAAATTTGATGCATTATGCTAAAGTTGGTGGTGAAATTAATAATATATAAAAGAAAGATCTTAAAATGATTTCCTATTAAAGTGCAATCTGTAGAACTTACTGTTGAATTATAAGTTATGTGATCACATTTAAATATAAGTAATAATCTTCATTTTTTTAACTTCGGAAGTAGGCTTGAAATCAGTAAATTTATTAAGATTTCAAACCATGTTTTGTGAGTATGGTCATCGTTGAAAAGCTATGCCTGAAGAGATTTCTTATATTATTAACTGAGTTGATTATCCTTACAACGGCTAAAAGAAAAAATTATATTAGGGTAATTATTCTCGGCTAAGGGTTACAGTGTTGATACAGTTTGACTGGGTGAAGAAATGATCATAAAGTATGCGAAGCTCGAGGCAAAGCATAAGCCCCTTCAGGAAGTAAAATAAAAATTTTTTGTTGGACATGGTACCTCTTTTTGTCATGTTGCCTATCATCTTAAATTGCTAAAATTTGATCAAATTTCACAATTGAGTCTATTACATACCAAACCTTTTTTTATTGAATTTCATAATGATCATTTTTTTCAACACATTGAAGGTGGTTGAAAAATCTGTGACAAAGAGAGAAACATACGGGTTGAATTGCATCAGCTTTCATAAAATCCTGTATTTCAAAATAAAATGTTATAGAAATAGTTTTATATTTGCTCTATAACTTAATTAAGTTTAGAGAAATCTATCCACAGTTACTTTATCCTATTTGTATTATAGGATATGTTTTATAAAGGAAACTAAAATGCTCGCTCAATTTTTAGCCAAAGAAGAAAGTATTATTCGAAAAAATGTACTTAAAATGGGACATGAAACTAGTAAAGCAATTGAAAAAGCGATCAGTTGCTATAAAACATTGAATATCCCACTTGCAGATGAAATCATAATAAATGATGCCGTCATTAATGAGTTAGAAAATAGAGTAGAATCTGAATGCATTAAAGTGATAGCCAGGCAACAACCTGTTGCACATGATTTACGTGAATTACTGGCCGATATGAATATTGCCAAAGAGTTGGAACGTATCGCGGATTATGCTGTTTCTATTGCTAAGATTGTTCGTAAACTACCGCCTGATAAAAGAGAAATTGAGCCTGATATTATTGAAATGGCAAAAAAATGTATCCTTATGCTTAATGAAGTCATGATCAACTATGCTGAAAAAGATGCTCAAAAAGCCAGTAGTGTTGCTCGGCTGGATGATGAAATTGATGACATGGAAGATATGTTGAATCATAAGATGTTTAAAATAATTGAAGAGGTTCCGGAAAAGGCTATTTTTTGTACTTACCAATTATGGATTATCCATCAATTGGAAAGAATGGGTGATCGAGTCACAAATATTGCTGAAAGTGTTGTTTTTATTACGACAGGAAAAGTCGTTAATTTTGATTGATTTTTGTTAAAATAAAACAACGAAGTACGGCTTAAACCGTACTTCTGTACAG
>JADGEK010000183.1:2292-3769 GCA_016744395.1 Gammaproteobacteria bacterium
TGTTATCTTCAAGGTGTTTTTGCATTTAAAGTAATTCTTCTCTGTAGGGTTTAAGTGATTTTTTCTGCTTAAATTTTGTTTTGGCTCTGAGTCAAAATGCATTTGTCATATAATTGTCATAATTCTTATTTATAGTAGTCTTCGTTATTTTTTCTCAAAACTTCAGTCAGATACGTTGTACTTTTTTATGATAGATATTGAAACCAAGCATAATAATAAGAGGAAAATTCATCTATTAGATGAAGTCAGACACCTCATCAATGCTCAACATTTGGAAGAAGTACCTTTATCTGAAAATCAACATCATCCTGAATTGGCTTATTCGATTTTGCATAAGCAACAAGTTCAACGCATAAAAAATAAATTATTGGATGTTCACCCTGCGGATATTGCATATTTATTAGAAGCACTGCCTCAGCAGCAACGTCTGTATGTTTGGGGAATTATTGAACCTGATAAAACGGGTGATATTCTACTTGAATTGTCGGATGCTATTCGCAGTAGTTTACTTTTGGAGATGGAAACCGATGAGTTAGTTTCAGCAACTAAAACATTAGATAGTGATGAGATCGCAGATTTAGCACCAACCCTGCCTTCAAAAGTTGTTCAAAAAATTCTTAAATCTTTGAATAAAAAAAATAGGCAACAATTAGTAGAAGCTCTTTCTTATGATGAGGGCAGTGTCGGATCTTTGATGGATTTTAATATGATCACGATCCGTGAAGATATTCGCATTAAAGCAGTTTTACGTTATTGTCAGAAGCTGGGGGATTTACCTGAAAAAACACACCAGATGTTTGTTGTTGATCGAAACAATGTCCTAAAAGGTTCTCTGCCATTACAAAGGTTGGTAACAACATCAGGTGGTCAATTTGTTGAATCTGTTATGAGTAAAAATATTGTTTCATTTGTACCTGAGGGTGATGCCGATCAAGCCGTTCTGGCTTTTGATCGATATGAATTAATATCAGCACCAGTGGTTGATGAACGAAATCAGCTCATTGGACGGTTGAGTGTTGATAATATTATTGATTATACTCGTGAACAAGTGGAAGATGACAAGCTAAACCAAGCGGGTTTATTAGAAGATGAAGATATGTTTTCGGGGGTATGGACAGGGGCAAAAAACCGCTGGTTCTGGCTTGCTATGAATTTGGCAACAGCTTTTCTGGCCACTCGAGTGATTTCAATTTTTGAGGAAACCATTTTACAACTGGTTGCTCTGGCGACATTGATGCCAGTAGTGGCTGCAGTCGGTGGTAATACTGGTAATCAAACCAGTATGCTTATCATTCGAGCATTGGCGTTGGATCAAATTAATTCATCGAATATTCGACCATTGTTGGTAAAAGAAATTGGAATTAGCATAGTGAACGGCATCTTCTGGGGTGGGGTTATGGCTTTTTTTGTTTTTTTTGTGTATCAAAACATCAATCTGGGTTTAGTAATGATGGGAGCTATTTTGCTGAGCTTATTT
>JADGEK010000184.1 GCA_016744395.1 Gammaproteobacteria bacterium
TTGCTCGCTGATTTTTGATTGGCGTTAAAATTCAGCGAGAGTATGTATGTCTATCTCATATTTTGTCCATAGCTAAGTACGCATTTTTGCGAAGAACCACTTAAATGTTCACTATTTAATCAAAAGCCGTTATGTGACAGAATTGGTGAAAGACCAACGACAACACCATTTAACCGAACAGTTACTAAAATCACTTCTAAAGAATCATTATTTAGAAGCTCCCGTCTTAAAATCTTATGCTGATCACCTCTGGGCAAATCATCAGTATAAAGAGTCCTATGATATCTACCGATTTCTGACCTGTTTGGAAGATAAAACAGAACACTATGCTTCAAGTTATTTTAAAGCAGCCCGCTTTTTTAAAGAAACTGATAAGGCAGTTGAATTATTAATCGATCGATATGAACGTTATATCGCACAGTCAGCTGATCCAGTTATATCTTTATATAATGCTCTGGATGCTTTGGAGAGAACAAAAGAGGGGTTGGATTTTCTTGACAATGCACTTTTAAAACGTCCTGATGATGGAGAACTGTTGCTCTTTATTGCTGAACAATATTTTTTTATGCAGAATATTGATAAAACGCAGACTTTATTAAATAGGGCTAGACCATTGGTTAATCAAACACGCTATGCTGAGATGGCAGCTAAAGTGTATGAGCAACAACAAAATATTCAAAAGGCTATAGACGAATGGCTTAGCATTTTGGAGTATGAGCCATTAAATGCTCAAGCCAACCGAGTCATTGTTCGATTATTATATGAATCGAGCAAACAGCTTGAAGCGGATCAATTTATTAATGATCAGCTTGAGAAATATCCCAACAATTATATGTTGTTACGGATTAAACTTGATTGGTCTGCCAAAAATAATATTGAGCTTTCAGAAGCAGTTCTACGTACCATTATTGAACACCACAGCGATGATAATCAAGCTCATAAAGAGCTATCCAAAGACTATCAGGAACAGTTCCGATATGAAGATGCACTACTATTAGCAAAAAATGCCATTGATATCGACCACAATGACTCAGATGCTCATTGCATACTAGCACAGGCATATGTCGGCTTAGGTAATAATGAGCAAGCCATTTGTTCATTTCGTCAGGCCATTCATTATTCATGCGATTGTACTGAGGCTTACCCATTACTTTTAAGTTGTGCTAAAACACCTGAAGAAAAGAAAAAACAACTTAATTATATTTATGATGAGCTAATGAAGCAGGTTACCTTTGGAGATGGCCTGCTTGAATTTCAATGTATCGCCCGAAACTGGTATAGCACCGATGAATTATTGATTTTTTTAAACTTTGCGGTTAATGAACGCTCTGATTTGTGGCAATCCTGGCTGGCTTTGGCAATGGAATATCGGGATCTGCGACAATTTGAGCGTGCGCTAAATACACTCAATGATGGTATAAAAAAATTTCCAATATTACCCCGACTTACATATGAAAAGGCCGACATTTTATTTTTAATGAATGATCCGCCCAAAGCAGAACAATTGTTGAAAGATACATTGAAATTGTCACCCGACTGGTTGAAAGTCATCAATCGTTTATCTGAAATTCTTGCTTTTCAGAATAAAACACAAGATGCTATTGTTTTATTGCAAAATTTTCTTAAACGCTCCCCAATGTCTGTGTCACCCTATGCCTATCTGGCAGATCTACTTTGGAAAAATGGTGATCGAACCGAAGCAATTAATACGTTGCTGCGAGTACTTGAAATATCTCCTATTTACCCATGGGTCTGGGACCGTTTAGGTGAATTTTGTCATCAGGAAAACAAATATGACATTGTTATTGATAGGATTAAGTCACAACAAGAACGTATGCCTGATAATCAGGAAATTGCTGAATTACACGCTAAATTATTAACCGATGTTCAAGAAAAAGAACGGGTTTATTTGGATTTCCTCAATCGTCACCCACAGGCGATTGATCTTTGCATTAGTTATATTCAATACCTGGTTGATCATCAACAGTATGAAAAAGCATTGGAGCTTTGCAGCGAGCAATATTGGAATAATTCCATCCCCATTTCTATACTGGCTAACAAAGCCTGGATCATCAATGCTGAAGGTACAGTCAAAAAAGCCATTGCGATTATGCACGAAGTTGTGGAACTGGATCCAAATTATTATGATGGTTGGCGATTGTTGGTTCGATGGTATGACAGTATTGGCAATACTGAAAAAATATTAGAGTGCATTGAGCACTGTGAACGTCTTTACCCGAACAATGCTCATACATTATGTTTTGTGGCTGAAACACTTCAAAACCATACTAAGACACAAAATGATCGCATCTCTGATCTACTTAAACGTGCCTTTTATATTGACCCAACTAATGGATATAACGGGATATCTTATATTGATATTTTACTTGCCGAAAATAACTTTGATGCTGCACGAGAAGTATTAAACACAGTAAAAATACATAACGATGATGTTTATACCAGTGGGCGTGAGCTTGCTTTTTATGTGAAACAAGAACAATTGGACGAAGCATTAGAAGTCTTTGTCATGCTAATTTCTGATCATGAGGTGAATGATGATCTAATGCAATACCTGTGGAATTTAATGGATAATGCCGATTATGGTAACCATGCCCGGGAAATCATTTTTAAACATCGCCAGAATTGTCTGAAATCACCCGAAAAAACGATTACAGAACATGCTGGAAAATATTGGGCGCTAGCTGAACTGAAAGCCTATGGTCAAAAACGATTTGAAAAAACTTTCAAGCATTATAAGGTTCAGGATTGCTTTGATGAACGTATGTTGACTGGTTATATGGAGTACTTGTCTGCCAATCATAAAAAGATATCGACACACATTTTAGCTAACAATTATGAATACCTGCAGAAAGATGTTATTAATTGGGATTTAGTGATATTTACCTTGGGTATGCAAAATGACTGGGATGAGCTCCTTCATTTTACCAACACAAGTTATCAACGTCAGGGTGCTAGTGGCCGTGCCTTATTTTTTTATATGTTTGGATTGAGAGAAAAAGGCGACTGGGAAAATGCCATTGAAGTCAACCAATATGCTTTGGAACAAAACCGTGATTCATACTATGATGAGCTGTTAATATGGAATACTTTTGATGGTTTAATTAACCAACAAGCCGTTCTATCACTAGATGATTTGTATCATTATGTGGATACTGAAACACTTTCCAGCTCATCTCACTATGTACTGACTTTAATTGATGTATTATTTACAGCTCAAGATGGCAGTTTTATTGATTTATACCAAGAACTCAGCCCTAAGTTGCGTGTCAGTCAAAGAGCTTTTGCAAAAAATTATGGCCATAGGTCATTAGAAACGGCCAGAAAACAAACCCGATTATATTTGAAGCAAACCATCAATATTTCATCTGTCCTAAAATCGATGTTTTGGAATTGGCGATTATCGAATCATTTTTAATTTTCTGCTAATCAAGATTTCTGCAGGACAGTCATAATTTCATTCCAGATTACGGGTTAGAGCTTTTATTTAAAAAATTTAACAATTCAGTCTAAAGCACTTTATAGGTGGCCTGTTAATTGCTTGGGTAAAAAAGTGTCTAGAGAAAATTGATTGCTCTCTTCTAAATGAGTCATTGGTAGCCATCATAAACTCTATTTGTTGTGTCTACTTCTTGTACTGAATGACTCCTTTAAAATTCCTAAACTTGTAGATGCCCATATCAAATTGGTAACTTTTGTACCTTGGACTAAAC
>JADGEK010000011.1:0-74715 GCA_016744395.1 Gammaproteobacteria bacterium
GCTGATTGCTTGAATGAATACGTTTAAGATAAGCTGAACCAGTAATAATAGCTTCTTAGCATTGGGATGAAGAAAACCATAATCTCTCACACGCCTAAAACCTTTTGGTAAAACATGCTGAAACACAAGTCGTAAAAAAATCCTCACCTTTGAGCGTGCGCAGTTGAGTTTTCTTTGTTTTACTTTCAGTGTATTTAAAGGTCACCAAACCATTGTTATTGGCGATAATATTTTTTTCACTGATCACCCCTCGATATAAATAACGTGAAAGATATTTAAGAGCAGGCAATCCTTTACCCGCATGAATACAATTGACGATCCATTTATCGGGTGTTTTAGAAGGAATGGCCAATCCCTTTTGAATAATGGCTTCTAGAAAGCGGGCACGGAATACTTTTGCCAAAGCGAATTCATTAAAGAGGTATTTTCCTTTCAATTTTTTCCACTGTTTTTTACGTTTATCCACACCGCCGCCAGGAACCACCAGATGAATATGAGGATGATAATCTAATTTTCGGTTGTGCGTATGTAAAACAGCGGTCATTCCCAGATGAATTCTGAGCTTATCTGGGTTAAGACCAAAATCTTTTAAGGTACTTGAAACACAAGCAAAGAAAAGAGAATAAATCACTTTCTGATGCTGCCATGCTAATACCCTTAGTTGATAGGGTAATGTAAAAGTCACCAAAAAATACTCGACGGGCAGTAACTTGGCTTGTTGTCGTTCAAGCCATTGACTGGCTTCATGGTTCTGGCATTTTGGGCAACTGCGGTGACCACAAGACATGGGATGCCAATGTGCCTCATTACAGTGTGTGCATTGCAGATACATCTCACCCGAGTCAGGCGTGCGACAACGCTGTAAAGCATGGATTGCCTGAAGCTGATTGGGTAATAACCCAGTGCCATATTGTGCCAGGAATGAGGACTTATATTGGTTGATAATGGGTTCAAGTTCCATATTTACACCTTCTTAAAGTGAATATGAAGAGAATTGATTAAATCATCAATTTGAATTTTGGAACTTTCCTCTGTGACCTGAGTCAAGTGGGTGTAGCGTGCGGTCGTGGTGGGGCTGGAATGTCCGAGTAAGTCTTGAATATGACGCAGGCTTAAGCCGCGTTCAAGAAGATGTGTCGCCCAGCTGTGACGCAAATTATGGATAGAGACTTTTTTTAATGCCACATTCTTCAACCACTCGTCTCATCGCATGATGCACACCGCCACTATCCATATGACTTTCTGCCAAGCAATATTTTTCCTTTTTACCTGTGGCGTTGGGGAATAATAAATCAGGATGTCGATGGGTTGCCCAGTAGGTACGCAAGGCTTTTAATGTTAACTCAGGTAGGGGCACCATGCGGTCTTTGGCACCCTTACCTCGACGAATATGAACCAGCTGACGTTCTGAATCAATATCACTCACTTGTAGGGATAAAGCCTCTTGTAAACGTAAGCCCATTGAATAAACGGTTAACAGGTAAACCTGGTAACGAAGTTTATTGGTATGAGTAATAATGCGTTCAATTTCAGAGGGTGTCAGGATATCAGGAATACTTTTTACTTTGGGTGGTTTGACAATATCGATCCATTGCCAGTCTTTTTTTAGGATATGACGCCAAAAAAATTGCAGTCCTATACGCTCAATTTTAACCGTACTCCAGGAATGTGTTTCAACTAATTGTTCAAAATAATCCTGCAGTTGCTCAGGAGTGAGTTCTTTCAGATGGCAATTAAAATGCTGACTGACACGGCGAACAGCATGAGAGTAGGCCTTCACTGTTTTTTCGGCTTTTCCTTGTAATTTTAGTAGCTTGACGTGGCGTTTATAATCTTTATCAAACTGTGACTGTTCTTCGCTATTCATGGTATAGTTTCCTTTAAGTATTACCCGATATTGGGTGTAGAAATTATACCTGCGTGGAGGAAGTCATGCTTTTCTGCCGCAGAGCGGCTTCGTCCAACCATTCTTTGCTTTGGATCAGGGACGGAGCGATTATCAAAAATCTGGAGAAAACCGAGAAGATTTGCTTTTTAATGTCTTCTCTGGAATATCCCTGTGCCCAAAGAAACAGGCATTGGTATTGAATAAACATGAATAAGCTACCCTATATCATTATTTTTTCATTTATTGTGTTTTATGTGGGACATATTCTATATATTAGAGCTGATGAAAAATTTACTGTTGAAAAATGGGCAAGTGCAGACCCTGTTTCACACTATAGAATGGCTCTATATTTAGAAAGAGAAAAAATATTAATTGGGAAGCATAAAACAGAAGTACTTAACATGCTTGGGCCAGCAAGTCAGTCTGACAAAAATTATTTGTTTTATGTAATTGACCAACCTTCTGGAGACAAAGATGGTTTTTCAATTAACTTGTCAATGGGCTTCGTTGAATCAGCGTACGTCCATGATTAATTGTTATTTTTTTAATAGTGAAAAATCTTACCAGAGCATGCTCATGGAAAATCTGGTTGTTACTTGAAGCCAGAATTCTGAATTTTAGTTGAACAATTATGCCAAAAACAAAGTCTCTGGAACGACCAGTTTTCCAGAGATGCCGACGGTGAAAATATATGAAAGAAGAATCCGTTATCCAATTAATAAAAGTATGTTTTAATGACATTGAATTATCTAAACAACTCATTGATATTGAACCAGGTATCGTCAATTCAAGAACAGGGTTAGGTGAAAAGGCTTTACAATATTTATCTGTTGAGAATCATCTAGAGGCAGTTATATTTCTCTTTCACAATGGTGCTAAGATAAATACAGAAAACGACTGTGGAGGAACACCACTATTTGAGTCATCTTCGCTTGGTTATATTGAGAGTGTTTGTCTCTCAGTTACTTTAATAAATTTATGAATATCTACCCTCTTATTTAAAAATATTCGTTTAACTCTTATAGGTGCTTACTTTACTCTGTAAGTAATAATAAATTACATGGAAATAAAATTATCAACTCTTTTGGTGTTTATATTGCTTCCTTTTTCTGTGAATGCAAAACTAACTGCTGAGCAATGTCCTGATTTAAAAGCTGAACTAGTTACTGAGATGTCACAGTCAGTATTTCATAAAGCTGCTGAAGATGGCTCTCCAATGGCTCAATATTATATGGCTGTTTCTTATTATGGTCATGATGATATAAAGAACCAAGATTATAATAAGGCTCTAGAGTGGCTTGAAAAGTCCGCTGAACAAGGGTTGATGGAAGCTCAATTTGATTTGTCTCAGTTTTATTTAAAAGGATATACTGCAAAGAAAGATAAATCTAAAGCTGTGTATTGGCTAAAGAAAGCAGCAGAGCAAGGATATATGGTGGCACAATATAATCTTGGTGTTCTTTATTATAATGGAATAGGGGTTAAACAAAATTATAAGCTTAGTTATGATTTGTTTAAAAAGGCTGCAATTCAAGGTTATAAAAATGCTCAATATAACTTGGCTCAATTATACGAAAAAGGATATGGAGCTAGAAATAATGATGCCAAGGCCTTTAATTGGTTTCTCAAAGCTGCAGAACAAGAACATGTTGGGGCACAATATAATATTGGTCTTTTCTATCAAAATGGTATTGGTACTGATGTAAATGCTGATAAGGCGATATATTGGCTTGAGAAGGCATCAAAGAAGAATCACCTAAGCTCTATTTACAACTTAGGAGTAATATATCATGAGGGAACTATAAGAAGAAAGAATATAAAAAAAGCTATTGAATATTACACTGTTTCAGCTTTACAAGGGGATACAGATTCTCAGTATAATTTGGGAAATATATACCGTTTAGGAGAGGATGGGCAATTTAAGCCTAAAGAAGCTATTAAGTGGTATTTAAAAGCATTTGACAATGGTGATGTTAGTGCGAGTTCTATGTTGGGGTACATGTATCGTGATGGAACTGGTGTCGATATAGATTATGACAATGCTGCCAAGTATTTCAAACATGCCTCAGAAAAAGGTGATGCTGAGAGTCAATATAATTTGGCAGTGTTATTTACCGAAGGAAGAATTAATCGAGATGTAGGTCAAGAAATTTATTGGTACAAAAAAGCTGTTTCGCAAGGTTTGGCACAAGCACAGCATAATTTAGCCTATATGTATCGTGAAGGTAGAGGAGTAGAAAAGAATACTGATGAGACGGTAAGGTTGTTTAAACTGGCTGCAACTCAAGGGTATTACTTGTCTCAATATGATTTGGGCTTGGCGTATCTTCGCGGAACTGAAATTGATAAAGATTACAATAAAGGTTTCTTATGGGTAAAAAAATCAGCAGAGCAAGGTTATTCAAATGGACAACTTGGTCTTGCCTCTCTCTACAAAGATGGGATTGGCATAGAGCAGAATTATTCTGAAGCTAAAAAGTGGTATGAGGTTGCTGTTGAGAGTGGAAGCGTGGAAGCACTGGTAAATATGGCACTGTACTATTCTGAAGTAGAGAAAAAACTACCTGAAGCATGGGCATGGCTCAATTTGGCAGAGAATCAAGGAGGGGGTGAGGTGAAGTCCATGAAACTGAAACTAGAAAAGGAAATGAATGAACCGCAACTTGAACAGGCTAAGAAGTTTTCATCTGATCTGTATGTAAAATATTTAAAGTAATTACTTGCAATCTAATGACGAAAAAAGTTCAGACACCTAAATTTTCATTATGATGAATTAGCAAAGATTTTTGTATTAGGTTGATTGATGGTGACTAGCCGCTATGTCACAAATCAAGCTGTAAACTTTGAACGACTGAACTCATATTGGAGTGAGATATTTAAATTCTGAGCAGCTGCTTTTTGATGTGTGTCGTTAGCATTTAAAAAATATCGACCTAGTGCTTTGGGACGATAGTGACGCTGTTTAAAAAATATTGACAGTTTAAAAGCAATTAATTTAGCATCAGGTTTCAACACCAGAGATTGCCGATTTACGCCCTTAGTGACTAAATAAGTAAGTGCTAATTAAACCACTGTTTGTCGATCTCGACCATATTAATAATGTTTTTATAACCAAGTTTGAACAATTGGGTGTGGCCGCTATCAGGAAATTTCAAAACAATTCATATTTGGACGAAATGTCTGGTTAAGGTCAGTTTTTACCAATTCAAATTATGCAGCAACCCTCTTTGCTAAACTTAAGAAGTCATCATTGTACTCGTATTCATTTCTGGTTTCTTCAATGGCAACATTTAAATCGTGAATCGCTTTTAATACCTCAATATCATTGTCCTGGATATTAAGTTTGTTTTGCTTAAAAAGCCAGATGGCAACATCCAATACATACCAATAATCCACTTTTCCTGAAACGATTGAACAAGGGAATGGTTCACTACTAGCTGATTCTCCACGTGCATATTTACTCAGATTTTGCTTTGTGCACCCAAACAGGTTTGCCATTTCAGATAAATTGGCTATGTAAGGACCTGCCTTGATCAATTTAGCATGAGGTATTGCCTGAGTAATGGCTTCAATCGCTGATTTAATGGCATCAAAAGCAGTAGACGATTCTCTGGTAAAATCTGCCGCTAAATAACCTACTTTTCCAACACCCATAACAGCATCATCACATCCTGTTTCAAACAGCGCATCAAGATATTGTTCTGCATCTTCATTCGAGTGAAGTGAGAATATAATTTGAAATTGGTAGTTATTCATTATCATCTTCCTCAATCATTACACAACCATCAATAACACGCATTATATCTCTGGCATGTTGTTGTGGGTTTCTGGGGGTTGACCAGATACTTTTAATACAAAAGAGATTCTCCCTACATAAAGGAGAATTTTCTGGACAATACATTTTGCCCCAACTGTGAGCATGACCAGAAGATTTTTCAATTTTCCAGTCTTTAGATTCAGCATATTGAAGTGCTTCTTCTATATGTTTGTTGGGATGTTTTTTTCTTGGCATCACTGAAGAATAGCAAATTGGTTGTCAAATGACAACTGCAAATTTTTAAACCATAATTAAATTAACAAAAGGTAATCCCCCAGCTCTGCTGGGGTGACTATCAAAGTTTGACAAATACGGGATTCATCGTAAGTATCCTCATCTGCGAACCGCTCAAAGTTCAATGATAAGGAAACAAACGATGAAAGCACAATCAAGCTTAAACCATACAGTATGGGAATGTAAATATCATATTGTCTGGATACCAAAATACAGAAAAAAGACAATTTATAAGAATTTAAGGCAATATCTTGGAGTTACATTTAAAGACTTAGCCTCCCAAAAGGAATGTACAATAGAAGAAGGGCATCTGATGCCTGATCATGTTCATATATTGATATCAATACCACCAAAATATTCAGTATCACAAATTGTTGGTTTTATAAAAGGAAAAAGTGCCATATCAATAGCCAGAACGTATATGGGGCGAAAGAAAAATTTTACAGGTCAAAGTTTTTGGGCAAGAGGATATCATGTATCAACAGTTGGTCGTGATGAAGATACTGTCCGAGAATATATAAGACATCAGGAAAAAGAAGATCAGAGAATTGATCAACTGAACTTTTTTTAAAGCGTTACCACCTTCAGGTGGTTAATAAATCAGTCCGCTTTGAGCGGTTAACAAATTCAAGCCTCCGGCTTTGCCGGAGGTATTTGACTAAGCAATCTAAAAGTTAAGAGGGAGATTATTATGGAAACTCAACTAAAGAGCCAGCAAAAAAGACAACCATGGAATAAGGGACGTATCCTTGGTCAGAAACCAGCCTTAAAACTCAAAGAGATATGGGAAATTCGTATTCGCTTACAGATGGATAATAATATACGTGAACTTGCTTTATTCAATATGGCAATTGATAGTAAATTACGAGGCTGTGACCTGGTTAAGCTTAAAGTCAGCAATATTAGCAGAGCAATATTAGCAGGCCACCCACAAAATGAAGATTATAAAGCATTAAACTTTCTAGATAAATTCCATCAATATCGATTAAAAAAATGAGCTTACCTAAAAACAAGGGTAACTTGAGAAATAGAGGGCTCAATGTATTCAGAGGGAGGTAAAGCTGAGAACATCAGACAGGGGAGAATCTGCAATACCTTGCAAAACAGTCTAAAAGAGTAAACGATTAATTTTAAGTCGTGATGGGAGTCGGAAGGTTGGTTTTAAATAGCTTCCTGCAAGCATTAATCCCTCTAACCCAATGTCTTTTTTGTTTCTGACAGAGTAATTTCAACTGTTCTTCTGGTCCAACAAAAGAGTGAAAGCCTTTTGAAAATCCCTGAATGGTTTCCAACCAGATTTGTTCATCAAGTTGCAGTTTTTGTAGGATGTTGGGTGTGTTGGGATTAATAAAACCGCGTTTATCGTCTCGGACAATACGACCCGTCCAGTCAGCCAGTTCCAGGTAATCCTTGAGGTCAAAGGCAACCCCATTCTCTTTGAGTGAACTGCCAATAAACAATGACAGTTTGATTGTGTTGTTGTTCGTGCGCTTGGCTATTTTTGTTTGAGTGCTTTGCTCAATACGCTGTTTAATGGAGGTGTGCTCAGAAGTTTCCAGCGTCTTACAAATATCTGCTCTTATGGGGTTTAAGTCGACATAGACCATGCAACTGAGAATAGCCTGCTCATCGAGTAATGCCTGACTTTTAAATCGTCCTTCCCAGAATCGACCAGTGCAATGGTCTTCGGCATTGGCTTTACGGGCAATGTACTCATTTAAACAACGCATAAACCAGCTGATGTCCATGAGACGATGTCTAAAGACATTAATGGTTTCTCGTGCCTTGTCTTGCTCGGCCTCAGAGTGGCATTCGCCATTAAAATAGCGTTCGACCAGTACAGGAATTGAAAAAAGCTGTTCCCAGCGCTGTATGACTTGTTCATCACTCCAACCAAGGGCATGGTGCTCATTGATTTTCAGGACGGTATGGGTATGGTTTGACATAATGGCATAGGCACAAACTTCAATGGCAAAAGTGTTTGAGAGCAAGGCGAGTCGTTCGATGATCCATTGTTTGCGATGACTATAGTCTTTGTTGGTTGTCCTATCAATGCCGCAAAGAAATGTGCGACGAACACAGCGAGAAATACAGTGATAAAACGGGGTATCAGAAAGGCTGATTTGTTGTTTTCTTGGGGTGGGCATTGATTAACTCCGTTTAATCATAATGAAAACAAAGTATATTCTTTATTTGTACGATAATCAAATTATTAGTGTAAAGGGTAATTTGTTTAAGATTTTTATCTGCTCTATACTGGAATGAAATTATGGCTGTCCTGTAATATCCTGTAATATCGTTTTGAAAATCCCTGAATGGTTTCCAACCAGATTTGTTCATCAAGTTGCAGTTTTTGTAGGATGTTGGGTGTGCTGGGATTAATAAAACCGCGTTTATCGTCTCGGACAATACGACCCGTCCAGTCAGCCAGTTCCAGGTAATCCTTGAGGTCAAAGGCAACCCCATTCTCTTTGAGTGAACTGCCAATAAACAATGACAGTTTGATTGTGTTGTTGTTCGTGCGCTTGGCTATTTTTGTTTGAGTGCTTTGCTCAATACGCTGTTTAATGGAGGTGTGCTCAGAAGTTTCCAGCGTCTTACAAATATCTGCTCTTATGGGGTTTAAGTCGACATAGACCATGCAACTGAGAATAGCCTGCTCATCGAGTAATGCCTGACTTTTAAATCGTCCTTCCCAGAATCGACCAGTGCAATGGTCTTCGGCATTGGCTTTACGGGCAATGTACTCATTTAAACAACGCATAAACCAGCTGATGTCCATGAGACGATGTCTAAAGACATTAATGGTTTCTCGTGCCTTGTCTTGCTCGGCCTCAGAGTGGCATTCGCCATTAAAATAGCGTTCGACCAGTACAGGAATTGAAAAAAGCTGTTCCCAGCGCTGTATGACTTGTTCATCACTCCAACCAAGGGCATGGTGCTCATTGATTTTCAGGACGGTATGGGTATGGTTTGACATAATGGCATAGGCACAAACTTCAATGGCAAAAGTGTTTGAGAGCAAGGCGAGTCGTTCGATGATCCATTGTTTGCGATGACTATAGTCTTTGTTGGTTGTCCTATCAATGCCGCAAAGAAATGTGCGACGAACACAGCGAGAAATACAGTGATAAAACGGGGTATCAGAAAGGCTGATTTGTTGTTTTCTTGGGGTGGGCATTGATTAACTCCGTTTAATCATAATGAAAACAAAGTATATTCTTTATTTGTACGATAATCAAATTATTAGTGTAAAGGGTAATTTGTTTAAGATTTTTATCTGCTCTATACTGGAATGAAATTATGGCTGTCCTGTAATATCTGTGTAATATCTGCTGTCCTGTAATATCTGTAATATCGCTTCTGTCCTGTAATATCGCTTTTTGTCACTATATTCTTGGAATTTTTAATTAATCTTTATTTAGGAGAGAAAATGCAATCCCAAACGTTCATTGATACATTGAATAAGTTAGAGAATAACGAATTAGATAACTTTCTTTTTAGTCAATGTCAGGAATTGAGTTTATGTCTTAAATTAGCCATGACTGAAACTACAGATGAAGCAATATTGACTGAACTGTCTAAAGACAAAAATAAAAAAATCAGAAGAGAAATTGCTAAAAATCAGTATTCACCTAAAGAATTATTAGTTGCATTATGTACTGATAAGAATGAATTTATCCAGGAATATGCATTTAAAAATCCAAATTTTTCTATTAAAGCCCTGGAAGATATGGCCAAAAGTGATGATGAGGATTTACGTTCAAAAGTTGCATTTAATCCAAATACACCACTTTACCTATTAAAGCAATTATCACAGGATAAAAGCACCGATGTTCGTCATGCTGCTGTAGCTCATATAAAAATCCCTTTTCATATTATGGATAAATTTTATTATGAGGAAAGAGTAGAGTATTGTAATCACATGGGCCTAGACCCTGAGATAGAAGCTGGTTCTTTTGAAAATTGGCACGAATCCTATAAATTGTCAGAATATATGTCGTCGATACCTCCTAATCTAGAGACTCCTCCTGAGTTATTAGTAAAACATATAATATCACTTGATTCAAAATCAAACCGTATTGAAATAATATATGATTATAGGGAAATAGCTTCTCATCCAAATTTGCCTCCTGAAGCTTTAAAACTTCTGGCAGATAATAAGAATATTGAAGTACGTAATCTTGCTGCAATTCACCCTAACACCTCTTATGATACGTTACTATCTATGGTGACAAGTAAATCAGCAAAAGTTCGTGCTAAAGTAACAGAAAACCCTAACCTAAAAGAAGATGAATTACATAAGCTAAGTAAAGATAAAAATGAGTTGGTTGTTAAAAAAGCTATTGTGGCTTTACTTATTTATTCATCAGAAGCATTAAAAGACTTAGAACTCAATCCTGAATATTTGCTTGAAAATGGATACGAATTCGAATCACTTAAAGGTATTGCTAAACCAAAGAAGTTAGCTCAAGCATTAATAGGTACATCTCATTCTGAAGAAATGAAGCTATTGTATTGCAATAAAAACTGGGATGGCCTTGGTGCTTTATCTACTTTACAAGCAATTTTTATTAATCCGATTAAACAAAAATTGGATCGACATTCTTATCTTGAGTTTCTATCCGATATTAATTCTGTAGGTGATTTTTCATGGTTATCAAAAATATTACCCGAGCAATTGAAGTTTTTTATTAAACTATTTGGCAATAATAGTTTAAAAGCTTTAGAACACAGTTATGTGAATAATGAAGAGAAAGAAGATGTTTTGAGAATGTTACATGGTTGTGTAGTAAAAGAATATGAATCCGATCAATTAAAACAGGAAAAGCTTGTCGTCAATTGGGTAAATAAAAACAAAACATTTGGCATGAGATTTCATGATTATTTAATGAAAAAAGACTGGAGAGATAATAAAACAGATTCTTCAGATGATAATTTTTTCCCTCAATCTCAATTTAAAGATAAAATCAAAGAGTTAGATGATCAGAACTGGAGTACGTTCTTACCAACGAATCACTCTGAATTGAAGAAAATTGCTCATAGCCAAAGACACTGTGTCGGAGGTAAGTTCTATGCTGAACAGGTTATGCGTGGGGTTAACTATATCTTTTCAATAAATCCTATCGTTAAAGGTCAAGAAAAACTCAATAAAGGTTATACATTTCAATATTCCCATGATGGTGAACTACTCCAGGCTAGAGGTTATTGTAATTGTGAAGTACCTGATGAGCTTATAGAGCGGTCAAAGAAAATATTTAAACTACTAGAATATTCTGAGTAGATAAAATAGCTGCTTATTGGTCTGATTATCTGGATAAGGAATTACTAATACAGCTCTTTTGGGTCGATCTCAACCAGATTCGGATTCAAAAAGTTATTTATTTCATCAATTGAAAACTGCCGCTTTTTCACTTTCAGCGTTATCCTATAAAAATAGTCCACTTGGTGCTTTGGAACGTTCTCGACACAGTGTAAAGAATTTGGGTATCTTGAAAGCAATTAATTTAGCATCAGGATTCAACACCAGAAATTGCCGCTAAACGCCCAAACTGAATACATAAGGAGATTCTAATTAAGCCGTTGTGGATCGTTTGACTCATTTCAATAAAATCCTAACTATCATTTTTCAGTCATTGTTAAAATAATTCACATTATCAGCTTAAAAATATAAGTTCAATAAAAGTGAAATATCAGTTATTTGTACATTTTATTGGGCATAAAAAGATGAATGATTTTGGTTTTTTCTCATCATTTGATTTTAGACAACACGAACGAGGTCACTGAGGTTGAAGAGTGGGTGGAGGTTTGGTTTGTCTTGCAGGGGCTTCACCGAGAGAGAAACGTTTCTCTTTATGTTGATCTTGAACTACTGCAATACTCATTTAACGGCAAGTTTAAAAATATGGGACAATTTGAAGAACCCATTTAAATTTATAAGGCTCACTGTATTTAACGAAAAATGATTTGGAGCAGAGTTTGTGGACAATTTCACCTAAAAGCTCCATTTACTCCCACTATGTATCAAAAATCTATTGCAATAATGGGCAGATTTTCATATCCTTAAAAAAGAATTTTTAGTCTAAAAACAAATGGTTATTATTAGTTTTTTCTAATATTGATTGATTTTTTATTATAATAACTCCTTTATTATGTTTCTACATGTTTTTTTGACCAATTAATCATAATCAAATCCTATAAGCTCAATTGTATTAACTCTGACCCACTATGAAAAAATATCTAAAGTTCGGCTTCATCATTTGTGCATTGACACAGCTCAGCGCTTGCTCAATGTCACAACTGACCGTTCGTGCCTCCATGCCAATGATCGAAGGTGGCATCACTGCAATGAACCAACAATCTGATTTGGGCATTGCGGCATCAGCATTGCCTGCCAATATTAGTTTAATTGAAGGCATGTTAATTAAAGATCCTAATAATAAGGAATTACGAATCTATGCCGCCCAAGCCTATTATGGCTACGCATTTGGTTTTATTGAAAATGGCTTTGAAGCTCCAGCTGATCCAGAACGTGCAGCCAAGCTCTATCAGAAAGGTTACCAACATGCCCAACAGGTCTTATCAGCTTATGGCTTAAACGATTCACTCATCAATGGTGAATTGGAAAGATTGCAAGGGGCCATCAATAATTTGGATAACGATGCAGTACCCGCTTTATTTTGGGCAGCATCCTGCTGGGCCAAATCCATTGATTTAAATCGAGATAAAGCGAAGAACCTGGCCCAGCTCCCTAAAGCCGTCATGCTGATGCAACGAGTTCTTGATTTGGATGAACATTATTATATGAGCGGTGCCCATGTCTTCTTCGGTGTTTACTATGGCAGTCGCTCACCCATGTTAGGCGGTAACTATAAATTATCTGAGCAACACTTTTCGACTGCGAATGAAGCAAACCAAAATAAACTTCTGGTTGTCAAATTATTACAGGCACAATATCTGGAACGCCAACGGTTCAACCAAGAGACATTTCATAATTTATTAACTCAAATTAATCAAGCGAGTGACACTCTATACCCTGAGCAGGCTTTAATTAACAATATCTCTAAATATAAAGCTTCTCTATTACTGAACAAGGAAGAGCAATGGTTTTAAAACAATTACACCCTCTCCTCAAGATAAGCCGACAGAGTCTGATTGGTCTCTCTACCCTATCCTGCATTCTATTGTTTAGCTTCCTGTTGGCAACAACCGTTTATGCAAAAGAACAATACACATTAAAATTTGCCACGCTGGTACCACCTGACACTGCCTGGATGAAAGAAATTGATCGCTGGGCCGATGAGGTGTACCAAAAAAGTAATGGTCGCCTGAAATTCAAGATTTATCCTGGTGGCGTCATGGGCGATGAGCCTGATGTATTACGAAAAATCCGTAGCAGACAATTACAAGGCGCTTTTTTTACCGGCTATGGGATTGGTCGAATTTATTCTTCTGCACGAGTGCTTGAAATGCCCTTTTTGTTTAAAAACACAGATGAGTCCGATTATGTCCGTGTTCGACTCATGCAAGAAATAGAGGCTGGTTTTCGTTACAAAGGTTTTGAATTACTGGGCTGGCCTGAAGTCGGTAGTATTCATTTCTTTTCCAAAAAACCCATAAACTCATTAGCCGAACTCAAACAACGTCGCATCTGGTTATGGCAAGGCGATCCTGTTGGTGAGGCCTTTGCGGATGCCAGTGGTATTTCACCTGTACCCCTGTCGATTATTGATGTTTATAGTCAACTCACAGCGAAACATGGCAGCATTGATACTGTTTATAATTCTGCTTTCGGCGCTCTGACAATGCAGTGGCACACCAAACTGTCATATGCCACCAATATTTCTATGACCAATGCGATTGGCAGTTTAGTCGTGAGTAATCGTTTTTTCAAAAAGCTCCCGGAAGATCTTCAGCAACTGCTTAAAACCACAGGAAAAGAAACAGGTGATACTATTAATCGCATCACCCGTCGTGATAATAATCAAAGCATCTCATTGTTAAAAGAAAGTGGCATCCAATTTATGTGGGACTGGAATGACCAGGAAAAGCAGGAAATGATGGCGATTCGCGATGCCGCTGCCGCTCAATTAATTGAGTCTGATTACATTTCTAAAAAAATGTTTTCACGCACCAAACTTCTTCTTAAAGAATTTCGTAAGCAAGAATGATTGAAACATCTATGCCAGGCTGGTTGAGAATAATTTTCAAAATTAAGCATGCTTTGATCGCTTTTGAAAAAATCATTGCGGCAGGCAGCCTTTTTTTATTACTACTTTTAGCCATCGTACAAATTATTGCCCGAAATTTTTTTGATACTGGCTTTACTCATGTCGATGTCATTTCTCGCCATCTGATTCTGTTTATTATTTTTATGGGTGCAGCCCTGGTATCTGAACAAAATCGACACATTAAAATTGATGTCTTAGTCCCACTATTGGACACCGAACAACAAGAAAAACTCATTCGCCCACTGTTAGTACTCTGCGGCATCATCAGTGGTATTTTTTCCTGGTATTCTGTCGGATTTTGGCTGGATGAATGGCAGTATGCCCCATCCAATGAGCGATGGTCTGTTTATTTGGCCTTAATTCTGCCCATTGGATTTGCCATATTATCTCTGCACTTGTTTTTACTGACCATTACCGGGTTTGAACATCAGCGAGTTTTACCTCAGGAAGAAAATTCTTCTAAACCCCCGCCATGTTCTGAAATAACTTAATAGACCAATATGATCCTTCTTATTCTCGTTTTAATTCTTCTAGCCATCCTTGGCACTCCCCTTTTTGCAATTATGGGTGCAGGAGGACTGGTAGCCAGTCATTCCGCGGATCTTCACCCAAGTATACTGATAATTGAAATCTATCGTCTGGCTTCCCAGCCCAATTTAATTGCAATTCCTTTATTTACTTTTGCAGGTATCACTCTGGCAACAGGTGGAGGCACAAAACGTTTAATTAAATTATTCAATGCCATTCTTGGCTGGATGCCAGGCGGTATTGCAATTGTCACCATTGTATCCTGCTCAGCATTTACAGCATTTACAGGTGCATCTGGAGTAACCATTATTGCACTGGGTGCTTTACTTTATCCTATGCTGGAACATGCCCACTATCGCCATAATTTTTGTCTGGGGTTACTCACAACATCCGGCTCACTCGGGCTTCTTTTTCCACCCAGCATGGCCATCTTATTGTATGGCATCGTATCAGGTGTCAGCATTGATGAGCTGTTTATTTCGGGCGTCATACCAGGCATTGTCTTGCTGATTATGCTCTCGATATTCAGTGTTTATTCTGCACCTAAATTTGAAATTCCAACACAACAATTTTCCTGGAAACAAGTTGCCTCAGCCACTCAAGAATGCATCTGGGATATCACTTTACCCATACTGATCTTTGTTGGAATCTTTGGTGGTTTTGTCACCATTACTGAAGTGGCCGCATTGACTGCCACTTATGTGCTTATTGTAGAAGCCGTCATTACCAAAGAAATTAATCTGTTTAAAGATTTGCCACATATTCTTGTCGATACCACCACTTTGGTGGGTAGTATTTTAATCATTTTAGGGATGGCAATGGGCCTGACCAACTTGTTAATCGATTCCCAACTACCTATGAAGCTACTGGAGGTCGTTGAACAACATGTTGATAGCCAGTTGCAATTTTTATTATTACTGAATTTATTTTTACTCATTGTCGGGGCTATGATGGATATTTTTTCTGCCATAGTGGTCGTTGTACCACTGATAATGCCATTGGCCGTACGTTACAATGTCGATCCTGTCCATTTGGGTATTATCTTTTTAGCCAACCTGGAGATCGGTTACATGACGCCACCTGTTGGCATTAATTTGTTCATTGCCAGTCAGCGTTTTAAACAGCCCATTTTGAAGCTCTTTAAAGCCACCTTCCCATTTCTGATAATTATGCTGTTCTGGCTACTATTAGTGACCTATATCCCATTTCTAACCACCTGGTGGCGGGATTAAATCCCTGTCTCAACTGCATTGGTCGATATTAATCAAACAGGTTCACATTTGAATGATTAAAATCGACTCGCTAAAATCCAGTCAGGGGTATCTGACTTTGCGGATTCTGAAATTTTTTCATTAATTGTGTCCGAATCATTAAGCTTCTGCTGTTCAGAAGCTTCTTTCAGTTTTTTTTCACGTTGGGTACTTTCCTTTTTTTGAGTCGCCATAAGGTGCTCCAATTCAGAAAAACTGATTTCTTCCACTTCATATTCATTTTTAAATACACTCATCACAAACTTCCTCTATTTAATTCACTGATGTCTTTATCATGTATTAATCCTATCAAAGTAATTTCATCTACTCAGTGAACTATTTACTGCAAAAATGTGAAATATTCACCTTTTTCCAATTGGCTAATCTAATATCTTCCAGGGTGTTTATTTCACTTTAAATTGAATGACTGTATTAAACAAAAAGGTAACAATTTATTACTGAGTTGAATTGGTGGTCACATTAAAATAAGCGTTAGCTTTGGTGGTACTATCAAAATGAGCAGATATTATGCAGGCACAGTGTTTTTTATGTCAGCCTATTGAAGTAGGCCATCAGATAATATTAAAAATGAGAAATAGCTAGAAAACTAAAAGCAAGCTTAATTCATGAGTTTCAATGCAAAATAAGGCATCAGATTGAAGACAATAATGGCTATTTTATAAGTCGCCAAATATTGGAAATACATATCATTAAGGTGGCTTTTTTCAATACCCAATAGTTTACTATGGAGGTTTGAAATGGATTCTTTCATCAGTATTAAAGAAATGGTACTGAGCATAAGTACGCCGATATTTAGAATAGAGCACCAGCCGAAAAAGGCGGTGAGAAGATTAATGTCAATCATAATTAAGTCCTATTCAAATTAAAAAGGGGTGACCATAAGCCTAATAGTCAAAATCAGTTTAAATATCACTCTGTCAGAAAAGGCAATGCAGCCTGAGAGATTTCTTTACCCAGATTTTGTAAGGCTTTATTCATCGCAAATACCAGGTCATTATAATTTAATCCCTGTACTGTTTCAGTGATAAGAGAAACTTTCGTAAGCACAGGGCGATCTTGTTTATCAAAAATGCTCCATCTGGCTTCAAGAACAACTTCTCCTCCCAGCTTGCCATCAAAGCGACCTATATCAATGGCAACTCGAATATCCAGAGGGTATTGGCGGTCTTGCCTTGGTACCCAATAAACTCGATTTGAAGTCATATTATTAGACAAATTAATCACCAGTAAACGGCTAATGCTGTCTGTAACAGGCTCTATCCAACGATTAAATTCTGAGACATTCATTTGATACATAGAGCTGCGAGTCACTATCTGAGGGCGATTGAGGTATTCAGGAATATGAATAGGGCCAACACCAATGATACGCCCTTGTTCAACGCCGATTAAAGAAGGCTTGCTAACTTCTTCCAGTTGATAAAAATCAGTTTTTTGTGAGGTACCACATCCAGAAATAAAAACGGCCACTGATAAACTTATGACCAGAAAAAAAATGATTTTGTAAAATTTAAAAAAGCTCATTTAACATTCCTCTTATAAGAGATAAAACGTTTCACTGCATACATTAATATTTTTTTCCTTTAATCAAAGCTTCTGGATGACGTTCCAGGTACTCGGTAAAAACACGCATTGATTTAGCAGCTCGTGACAGTTCTTTCAGGCTCTGTTCAAATTCATTTCGGACACTGCTTTTTTGGTCAACAATGTCATTCATATTGGATAATACAACATCACTTTTATCAAAGGCCTTAGTAGCAGAATCGGTCAAACCTGTCAGTTTTTCATTCACATCACTGGACAATTTAGTCAATTCCAATAATGTTTTTGTTAATTGAATTTCTGTACTTTCAAGTAAAATCTGGACTTCCGCTAAACGTTCCTGAGTTGATTCAGATAATGGCAGAACCTGTTCATTCAAACTATCAATCAACTGACGACTACCCACGATCGTGGCATTGATATTATTAAAGATCTCCTTTGCATCTTTATTGGCAAACATTTTATTAACTTCAGCGACCATAACAATCAAGCTTTCTGTTAATTCTTTTAATGGAATCGTTTTGAACAAGTTTTGGAGTTTATCCAGATCGGATTCAACAGTAGGAATTTCCAGATATTGTTTATCAATGCCAGTGACCTGAATCGGAATGTCTGGATCAAACTCGAATTCCACTAACTGGCGACCTGAGACCAGACTTTCAATGGTGAGCCTGGCATGAAGACCTGATTTAATCAGATCAACCATCAGTCCAAGTGCTTGTTCTTGAGTTAATTTTTTTTCACCTTCCCCCTGAATCATCAATTCCATAACTTCCTGCTTCAAATCAATGTAAACAGGCACTAAACTTTGCTGGGTTTTATGATTATGATAAAGTTTAATTTGAGCAACTGAACCAATCTGAACCCCACGAAAAAGTACTGGTGAGCCAACATGCAGCCCATTAACAGTGCCTGGGAAAACAGCCATAAGCCTCATGTCATTTTTTAAAAATCGACCCGACCCTAATACTAAAAAACTGATCACAATTAAAACAATTGCACCTATGACAAAACCACCGACCACTGTTGGGTTTGCTTTTACACTCATTCGTTATAACCTCTTATTTCATGAGATTTTTGAATTACCGAATTGGAAGTATCACCTCGACTGAGAAAGGCTTGTACTTCCTCATGATGACTATTCGATAGCATGTCTTTTGGGGGGCCCTGGGCAATCATTGTTTTGGTATCATGATCCAGAAAAATGGCATTATTCCCAATAGCAAATATACTGTCCAATTCATGAGTCACCACCACCATGGTGATCCCCATACTGTCTTTTAATTCCAATAAGAGATCATCAAGCAATTTTGAGCTGACAGGATCAAGGCCTGCAGAGGGCTCATCAAAAAACAAAATAGGGGGATCCATTGCCATGGCTCTGGCGATTGCCACCCGCTTTTGCATACCACCACTAATTTCTGAAGGATAATAATGCTCAAAGCCTTTTAAACCCACCAGTGATAGTTTAAACAGAGCAATCATTCGAATTCGACGCGGACTGTATTGGGTCGATTCTGTCAATCGTAGAGAAACATTTTCCAAAAGCGTCATTGAACTGAATAAAGCCCCATTTTGAAACATGACACCAAATTGCTCCATTATGCCTAATTGCATGGCATTAGATGCTTGCCAAAATCCTGTATATTTCTTATCAAAGCTTTTACTTTTAACCGTCTGGACTTTGGAATAGGCGGCGTCACAATGGTAAAACACATCGCCACTTGCAGGTTTATTTAAGCCTGTCATTGCTCTCATCAAAGTGCTTTTACCACTACCACTATTACCCATAATAATAAAAATGTCATTTTGCTTAACGACAAAGTTCAAATCTTTCTGAATAATTTGTTTCTCATAAGCCATTGTCAAATTTTCAACCACAATGGCATCACTGGATGAGCATTCTTGATTCATAGCTCTGCCTGAGTGTGATTTTAAAGCTTGGTTAATAATCGATTCACTCATGCATTATATTCCCAATACACCGTAAATAACGGTTAAAATAGCAGCACAGATAAAAATAATCACCGTTGCAGTCACCACTGCCGATGTGGTTGAGGCACCAACAGCTTCTGCACTACTCCCACAACTCATGCCTTTTTGGCAGCCCACAACGGCAACAATGACACCAAAGACCATCGACATAAAAATTCCTGCACCAATATCATTGAGACCGATCGATTTAATCACAACACCAACGTATTGCTCCAGTGTAATATGCAGCATAGTATAAGCCACCAGTGCACCACCTAATATTCCCATAAAGCTGGCATAGATTGCTAATAAAGGCATCATCAACATCATGCCAATCATTCTGGGCAACACTAAAAATTCCATGGGAGGCATTCCCATACTTCTGAGGGCATCAATTTCTTCATTCACTTTCATGGTACCCAACTGAGCAGCAAAAGCCGCCCCCGTACGCCCAGCCATAATAATGGCCGTAATAATAGCTGCAATTTCTCGTGTCATTGCAACGCCAACCATATCACCGATAAAAATTTCAGCACCAAATTTTTCAAGTTGCATAGCACCAATATAGCCTAAAATGGCACCCACAAGAAAATTCAACAGACTCACAATAGGCATAGCCTCAGCACCTGATTGCTGCATAATAAGCCAGGTATCCGATGAACGATAAACAGCCTTTCCTTTAAGCATGGAAAAAAATGCAACACTTGCCTCACTAATAAAGGCAATAACTTCACCCACATCTTTAATTGATGCTATCACATTATAACCAACATTATATAAAAACGAAGATTCTTTCGCTTGGTAATTTTGAGGACTTCTTGAGGGTATTTTTGATGACAGTTCAATGACACGACTCATTTCTAATGGCAATTGAGCCATATCAAATTGAACCTGATGTTCTTTACAAAGTTCAGTCAAACAGAGAATGGTCGTCAACAATGCGGAATTCCAGGCAATGACCTGATCCATTGTAATTATGACGGATTCTATCTTAGGATTGTTTTTGAACTGTTGTTCCAACTCAACTTCAAAATCATCAGGCATCCTGGAAGCTAAGACATCAGAATCAAGCGTCCAGTCTCCCTTCAACTTGATGTCAAGCAATGAGTCATTATAGGAAATTTGAAATTCTGGAAACACCTTATCCACGAGATACCTATCTATCATTTATAAATGCTTTAGCATCATGCCTCAATAGGTATATGCCAGCCAATACAGTAGAGTATAGCTGAGAAAGTAATAACTTACGAATATACAAATAAAACGTAAATCACAGATTTCATAGTTTTTACTACCGTTTATCCACACAAACGGTAAATTTTAAATGATGAAGCTCACTATCAATATTTTCCCATCCTGTAGTCTTAAAACCGACATTACCAAATTGCCCTGGGTTATTTTCTGGTAAGTCGATTTCATGCAGTGCATCTCTTAGATAAAGTTGTGAATGAATCGGAAAATCATCAGGAATATCCAGTTTAACATTAAAATTTCCCAATTCACCCATGGCTGAAAAGTTGCTGGCCATAATTTGATTAAACTTCTTTTTATTGTCCGTATTTTTCCCATTCACTGGAAGGCTTAAATTCGAATTTTCAGTTTTAATGAACAAGTGTTGTTGTTCGACACTATTATTCCAATCCATAGTCGTCATGGTGATCAGTTCACTAAAAAAGAAGGATATTTTGAAGGGGATATCAATCATAGTATCCATAATAAAACCGTCAGGCATCATGACATAATCAATATAAAGTGCAGGGCTTTTTAATTTCCAAAACACTTTTACTGTATTTTCCGTACGTCGAATGACACGCAAAGGCCCTTTCTTCACACTCAGTAGCTTTGAATAATAATCATCATCTGTCCGTTTAAATGGGAAACCAAAAAACTTGCCCATATGACGAATTTTCATAGTGTCAGTCATATCTGAACTCCACTTTACTTCCTCAGATGCAAAATTCTCAGAGGATAGATTTTCTGACAAATTCCAATGAAAGGCATTCAATAAAAATGGCTTGTCGTTTGAAAAACCCACTTTATAGACAGGACTTATGATGCGATCTTCCTCTGACTGATAAAGCAGTGAAGCTCCCCGTTTGACGGAGTTTGATTTATTCTCTTGTAAAATGATATAAATCCAACCTGAAGATTTATTCTGATCAGAGTACACTTCTATTTCGATCAGGAGTTTTTGCTTGAATTGCTTGAAAGATGGACTCAGACGTTCACCCAGATCTTTAGCCCTAAAAACAAGCTCATCATTTTTTCCCAGTCGTTTATTGAGTTTAGAGTCATCAGGGTGCTTATTCAGTATGTATCGACCGTGCACATCTTTTTGATCAATTTGAAAAACAATTGACTGTTGCTCATCTTCGGTAAAGCGAAGTAATGACAGGTTTTCTATTTTTAAACCTAGCGTTCTCGGTAGGTCAGCAGCAGATAATATGATTAAGCTGTATTCGCTATTACAGATAGAACTGGATTTAATGCGATATGACGCTGTTACTTGAGCCAGAGCAAAGGAGCTTTGCATAAAGAAAAGCAGACTAATGAAAATTTTTTGTATCATTATTATTCTATCTGAAATTAAATAACAGGAAGTATTTATAAAATGGTATGACTGCGTACCTGTTGAGCCATCAGTTCAGTAAGCTTCATATTTTTGGTGAGCGCTGTAGGCTTTACTTCTTTAATTGCTTCCAAAACAATATCAAAGCAATAATGAAAAGTAAAATAATGGGATAGTTACCCCATTGGACATAAGGTGTTGTTCCCACTCGCGGTTGTATTTTTCCATTAATGACCGCCTGTTTAAATTGAGGTCCTTTAACGACAACATTACCCTTTGAGTCAATTAAAGCAGAAATGCCGCTGGTGGTACTACGGATCAACTCACGACTGGTTTCAAGTGCTCTCATACGAGCCATTTCCAGATGTTGGTGAGGCGCAAAAGAATCACCATACCAGCCATTATTTGATAAATTAATCATAAATTGAGATTGAGAAATATGGCTCATCATATCCTGGGGGTACACATCTTCATAACACAGTGTGACAACCACTTTATGGCCTTTAATAACGAGGGGTGGTTGATTGGGTTGACCCACACTAAAGCCTGACATCGGGATATTAAAAAACTGAATTAACCCTCGAATCATGGAAGCCAGGGGCACATATTCACCAAAAGGAACCAGATGAGTTTTATAATAATAACCCTGTTCTTCCCCAAAATTGATCATTGAGTTGTAATACTGTTCCGTTTTATTATCAAAAATTGGTAAACCCGTGATTAATTCAGTTTCAGTTTTCTGGGCCTTTAAGGACAGTTTGCGATAGAAATTTTTTTCCAGAGTATGATAAAACACTGGAATTGCATTTTCGGGCCAAACAATCAGGTCATTACTCAGCCACTGATCTTCACTCAAAGCAACATAGAGTTGTTTCGTTTTTTCTAATTGCCTGCGATCCCATTTCAGCGATTGATTAATATTTCCCTGAATAAGAGCGACAGAAAGTGGCTCACCTATAGGCTTGCTCCATTGAATTTGTCCTAATACAAATCCACCCATAATAATTAAAGCAATACTCACCAGGCTAAACACTGATTTTATACGAACCACCAGCATTGCCGATATAAACACAACCAAAAGAGACATTCCATAAATGCCAATAATGGGTGCATAATGAGCCAAAACAGTTTCAATCAAAGGGTAACCTGAAAGCAGCCATGGGAATCCCGTTAATATCCAACTGCGCAGCCATTCAAATAACACCCAGAGAATAGGCAGGTAAAATAAAATGACCGAGGCTTGAAAAAAGAATTCAGGACTTTTCGAAGTAATTTCTGACCTAAAACAATCCCTTACCTTAAAGAGACTCCAGCCAAAAACAGCATAAAAAATTGCCAGAAAAACAATGAATCCCCCTGTAAAGAAACCTGCTAATGACCAATGAGCAGCGCCGAAGTCATGAATAGCCACATATAACCAGGAAACGCCCACACTAAATAGACCAATACCAAACAACCAGCCTTTATAAAATGCTTCTTTTGCAGTATCGATGTGCAGTAATTGATAGAAAAAAAGACTCAAAGGGAAAAAAATCAGATAGGAAAAAACACTGGATTGCGTATTAAATGGTGCAAAAGAAAAGGGTATTAATGCACCTAAAAAAAGACTAAAAAACCAAGATGAACGCCCCTGTGTTAACCATTGAAGCAGACGTTCAGGCAAAAATTCAACCAGACTGGCGTGTCTGGAGTAACCGTATTCATAACTTGATCTTAAAAAGGACATCGATTTCTCATGGAGATAATTCGTTTAAAGAGGCTAGCTGGATGAGCCTGTTACAGCAATTCGAATCACTCTCAAACTGTGAATTCGCCGATGATCAGCGCGGCTGACTTTGAACCGAAAATTACCGCTTTCAACTTCTTCACCACGTTGAGGCATATAACCGAAGGTGTTCATAATAATGCCCCCAATCGTATCAAACTTATCACTTCTAAAATCTGATTTAAAAAACTCATTAAATTCTTCGATTTCTGTTAAAGCCTGTACATTATAGACACCTTCACCATGCGACGTAATGTTGCTGTCTTCTTCGACATCATGTTCATCTTCAATTTCACCCACAATTTCTTCCAGAACATCTTCAATAGTCACCAGACCTGAAACACCGCCGTATTCATCAACAACCAGAGCCATATGGTTTCTATTGGCTCGAAAGTCTCTGAGCAACACATTAAGGCGCTTACTTTCAGGAATAAAAACGGCAGGACGCATGTATTCTTTTAAATCCAGAGACTCATGATCTTCTTTAGCGAAAAAGTTCAGCATGTCTTTGGCCAGAATAATACCTTCCACATCATCACGGTTATCACCGATGACAGGAAAACGGGAGTGTGCTGACTTAATGATGCAGGCCAAAATATCGTCTGCTTTAGCATCTCGTTCAATGACCGTCATTTGGGAACGAGGTACCATCACCTCTCGCACTTGCATATCGGTCACTTCCATAACGCCTTCGATCATGGAAAGAGTTTCACTACTGATGACATTACGATACTGAACGTCTCGTAAAATTTCTACCAGGCGGGATTTATCACTAATTTCGCCAATTAAGGCATTGCCAATCCATTGTAATAGCTTTCGACCTCTACTTTTCAAAGTAGAAGTCCTGCTAGGTCGCTCTTCTTTCATTGTGTGCAGTAAACCAGTTCTATTTTTGCTTATAGGACCCACAATTCTACAATAGCTCATAGCAACATGCAAAATACAAAAAAATACTAACGTCCCAAGCTCATTAATCAGACGTTGAACCTCTCCACCATCGACATGCTATCATTTGAGTCAATATAAAGGGTAAATAAATATTATAAAAAGGAGTGGAAATATGGACAAGCTTTAGAAAACTTATTGGTAAGGATTGGCGATATTAAAGCCATCAAGAATTTTTATTTCAAGCAATTCCATCACTTCAGCCTCTACATCATCAATGTGATCGAAACCTTTAAGGTGCAAAACCCCATGGACCACCATATGCGCCCAATGTGCTTCAATGGTTTTGCCCTGCTGCTTAGCTTCTTCAATCACAATATCATGGCAAATGACTAAATCACCCAATAATGGCAGGGATATTTCAGCAGGTGATTCAAATGGAAAAGAGAGCACATTCGTTGCTTTATTCTGGTGACGATAAGTTCGATTTAAAGACTGAATTTCATCTATACCAACAACACGAATCGTTAATTCTCGGTCTTCATCATGCTCTTTTTCAATTGCAAGTAATACTTTTCGAATCCATAATTCCAGTGTTTTCTGGGTAGGAATCGTATCGGACGTAACCACTTTTTGCAGATCTAAGTAGAGCTTAAAATCACCACTCATTTATGAGTGCCTATTCGCTGAATGACTGGAGTGATGTCCAGACTTTGCCTGTTTCTTTTCAGATGCTTTCTTTTCTGAAGAAGTCACGCGAGCTTCATTTAAGAGATCATTTTTTTCATAGGCATCAACAATTCGTTGCACTAAAGCGTGTCTGACCACATCTTTGGAATTAAAGTAAGTAAAACTAATACCTTTGACTTTTGATAATACCTCTATCGCATGTTTTAAACCAGAAGGTCGACCACCTGGTAAATCAATCTGTGTGATATCACCTGTCACAATGGCAGTAGAACCAAAACCAATACGGGTGAGAAACATTTTCATCTGTTCTTGTGTAGTATTTTGAGCTTCATCTAAAATGATAAAAGACTCATTGAGACTACGACCACGCATAAAAGCCAAAGGCGCCACTTCAATCACATTACGCTCAATTAACTTGCTGACTTTTTCAAAGCCCAGCATTTCATAAAGTGCATCATAAAGAGGTCTGAGGTATGGATCAATTTTCTGTGATAAATCACCAGGTAAAAATCCCAGATTTTCTCCCGCTTCAACTGCAGGACGAGTCAAAATAATACGTCTGACCTCATCACGTTCCAGTGCTTGCACTGCACAGGCTACGGCTAAAAAGGTCTTACCAGTACCTGCGGGTCCAATACCAAAACTGATATCATTACTTAAAACACCTTTTAAATAATCTTGCTGATTTTGCCCTCGAGGTTTGATTAGACTGCGCCCCGCTAAGATTGAAATTTCATCTGTTATTTCAACCTTAGAGTCACTGGCTTCTTGTTTTAATTGTGTCTCAATTCCAGAGGCCTGTAAAAATAAATGCACACGTTTTGGGTCTAGAATTCCATTCTCGCTTTCTTCATACAAAGCTTCTAATACTGACACGGCTGCATCTCTATCTTTGGGCTTACCCATTATCTTAAACTGATTACCACGATTAGAAATTTGCACAGCAAGGCGCCGTTCAATCAAACGAAGATGTTCATCCAATTGCCCACAAAGATTCACCAGACGTTTGTTATCGACAGGTTCAAGAACTAATTGAGCTGCAGTCATTTGTTATCTCCCATCGTGTTAAGCATAGTGTCAACAGAAGTATCGGCCAATTCTCCGCGTAGAGAGTTACTATAAGCATCGGTTATTTTCACAGGAATAATCTGACCAATTAAATCCATCCCTTGCGGATCAAAATTAACAACACGATTATTCTCCGTACGCCCAGCTACTTCTGATGTCTCTTTTTTTGATATGCCATGAACTAAAACGTTTTGCACGCTACCAATCATTTGTTGTGAATATTCTTGTGCAAAGTCATTAATACGTGCCTGCAATTGGCTTAAACGCTGCTTTTTCACTTCCATAGGCACATCATCAGGCAATGATGAAGCGGGTGTACCAGGTCTGGGACTATAGATAAAACTAAAACTCTGATCAAAACGAATATCTTCAATCAATTGCATCGTTGCCTGAAAATCAGCTTCAGTCTCACCAGGAAAACCAACAATAAAATCAGAGGATATATAAATATCAGGACGTGCTTCACGAATGCGTCGGATCTTACTCTTATATTCAAGGGCTGAATGGCCACGTTTCATCATACTTAAAATTCGATCAGAACCACTTTGAACGGGAAGGTGTAAAAAGCTGACCAGCTCTGGAATTTCTCGATAAACATCCACCAATGAGTCTGAAAATTCATTGGGATGCGAAGTGGTATATCGAATGCGTTGGATGCCTTCAATTTGCGCAATGTAGTGAATTAACAACGCCAAATCAGCAATATCACTCTCATGAGTTTCACCTCGATAAGCATTCACATTTTGCCCCAGTAAATTGACCTCAATCACTCCCTGTCCAGCCAGCGAAGCAATTTCCGCAATGACATCATCCAGTGGACGTGAAATTTCTTCACCTCGGGTATAAGGTACGACACAAAAAGTACAGTATTTACTGCAACCTTCCATCACTGAAACAAAGGCACTAGGACCTTCAGCTCGGGGTTCTGGTAAATTATCAAACTTTTCAATTTCGGGAAAAGAAATATCCATCACAGGATGATGAATGGTTGACACTTCATCCAGCATTTGCGGTAAACGATGCAATGTTTGAGGGCCAAAAACCAGATCCACATAGGGGGCTCTTTGGCGAATCAGTTCACCTTCCTGACTGGCCACACAACCACCCACACCAATCACAATATTAGGATTTAGCTCTTTAAGCTGGCGGAATCGCCCTAAAAGAGAAAACACTTTTTCCTGAGCCTTTTCCCTTATAGAACAGGTATTTAGTAGCAAAATATCTGCATCTTTAGGCTCCTGAACCAAAACCACACCATGGGATTCATTTAAGACATCCGCCATTTTGGACGAGTCATACTCGTTCATCTGGCAACCAAAAGTTTGAATATACAGCTTACCGGGCATCAGGATGCATCCTCACATTCTGTTAATGGACTGACATAAAAGGGTTAATTTGTTAACCCATGTGTGCATCCATCAATAGGGAGAGTGTTCTTATGATAAAAAAACATCTGAATGTTAATAAATGGATGGACAAAATCGATAAAAGAACGCGAGAAAATAACATATTTCAAGCATTTTTTCCACAAGATTTTATTGTCTGCGAAAAATGAAATCACCACCATTGTGGCCCACTTTTCTAACATTTGAGTATTCTGGAGTTTGATCCGCATTGAGGATCACATTATCTCTAAGTTGAGAAAAAACTTCTTCTGCTTCAATAACATCTTCCGTATTTCTTAAAACATTCAAAAGTGCTTCAGAAAAGACTGAGTGATTATCACCACCCGAATCCGTCACAGGCTCCAGGCCACCCGAGGTAATGACAGTGCGAGATTTTTTCTTCAACAAACGTTCAATCAAAGAATATTTTTTTTCAGGATTTTTAAATTTTATTGAAATACTTCTGGCCAAAGTCCCCGAGTAACAGGAATCTGCAACGACTAAAACATGCCATGACTGCAAGGCTTTCAGTGTATCGGTCACCTCAGCGGTAGAAATCCAATTGGAAGTGAAATCAGGCTCAGCATCCGTGGGTAGCCAATAGCCTCGTTCTGACGCTTTATCAAGAATGCCATGACCCGCATAATAAATCAGTAAGTTATCATCTTTAGTCAATGTATTTCTATATTTGCCCATCGCTTTGAGTGTGTCATAGCGGTTTGCATTGAGTAATAATTTTACTTTAAAGCCATAATGAGTGGTTAGCAGGTCACTTAAGGCCTGAGCATCATTAACCGCCGTTTCCAATTTAGGTAATTTTTTATACTGATTATTACCAATGATGAGTGCATGGTAATTCCCAAAATTAAGGCCTGCATAACTTTGCCCAACCTTCTTCACAGGTTCTTTCTTGATTGTGTTCGCAGAATCTTGTTTGTTAAATAAAGGTGAAACTCTAAAGGTAGTATCCAGTAATGCTTTTTTGCGTTGCTCATACTCATTTTGAGAAATGATTTCTTGTTCTTTTAAAGAGCGTAGAAGCGTTAGCTGTTCCATAAATTGTTGTTGCTCAGGTTTGAGCACTTTCTTTTCAACTTTTGCAGAGGGAATTTTCTTCACTTTAACTGCTGTTTTGGTTTTAACTGGTTTCGTTATTTTAGATGCTGTTTGAGGTACTGATTTGGTTGAGTTTTTGCTTGCAGTATTTGTTTTTGAGCTCAGTGGGACTTTGCTTTTAACCAGGACGGGCTGCTTATTAGTCTTTTGGGGGATTGATTTTGTTTGCTGCTTTGTTTTGGAAGCAGTTTTTTGCTGTTTCTGTTTTTTCTGAGCAAGCGTTTGTCGTTGTACTAGTTTTTTTAGTTTTTTAGAGGTACTGGCATCTTTGGAGTTCAGTTTGACTGCTTTTTTATAAGCCGTCACTGCCTGTCTGTTTTTTTGTTGAGAAGCATAAATATCACCCATTGAGATAAACAGGGATGCATCTTTATCATTGACTTTTATAGCCTGAAGACAAGCATTTAATGCAACTTTACCCGTCAGGCGAGTGCAGCGAATTTTATTCAACTTGAATTTTGTAGAAGCGCCAGAAGCAGCAGACTTATTGACTGTATTTCTTTCTCCTCTTTTTTTATTACGCAGCCATTGTTGCTCTTTATAATTACTCTCAGCAATTGAGCGTTTTCTTAAAAAATAATCATCTTGAGGGAAAGCTCTCAGCGCATTATCATAAGCAACCAGAGACTCTTTAAATTTTTGACGTTTATCCAGAGTTTTACTCAAGGCAGCATGCAACTTATAGTTCTTTGAATTTGAACGCAGAAGCAGCTGGCAAGCAGCAACTTGATCATAATCTTCACCATCACCATCCAGGCAATCTGAAAACGCAGGTGGGTTGGTGGCATAGGCAGCGCTATAAAATAGCAGAAGCAGACACGATAAAGCAACGGCACTTATCAAAAGAGATACGTGTCGCTTCAATGATATTCTCAGTTTACAATCACAAAACCCAAAAGACATACAATTTAAAACCCTGATTTTTAACTAAATGGTTTCTCATTATAATACAAGTGACTGCAGAGTGTTAGACAGAGTTAAGGAGTCAACTTCAGCTCTCTAATACTGGAAGCCTCCTGAATTACCACTTGCGTTATTTCCTAAATTGAAAATCCACTCACCCGAAGGCATACGGATGAGACCAAATAAATAGCGTTTTTCAACAGTTTGATAAGGAGGATCTTCTCTGGCTATCATTTTATTAATTTCATCTTTTAGCTGTTTGACACCATAATCCTCTTTTACATTTCCGATAGTACCATCACCATCAGAATCATAACCTTTTAGATTCTGCTCCGTTAATAATTGAATTTCCTCTGCCAGGACCATGGCTTCTTCATGGGAGGGTGATTTTAAAAGAGCCTGACTCAAAGTAACGATCAATTCATTCCTCTCTGAGATTGCTGACACCTTTTTTAACCACACTTGTGAAAATATTTTGATGTTATCACTGGCATCTTTTGAATCCGCTGCAAATGAAATATGATCACTCGAAGAATTAATGGCTTTAATGAAACCATACCCAAGCCCAGGTCCTTCATCAGCCTTTTGAGACTTATTCTTTGAAACTAAAGCAGGATCCATCGCATGTTGAACATGCACCGTATGCATTTTTATTAATTTTAAATCATGGGAATTTTCCACCGCATACTGGGCATGTTCATAAGCAATAACAGCCTCTTTTTCCGCAATAACAAACAGGCCTTGTTCATTAGGTGTATCTCTCCAAGCCGTCATTGCATGGCCCACATGGACATGAGAAATTTTTGGTGCCTGTGTTGTCACACAAGCTGATAAACTCAATAATACAATTAGAAAAAAGGTGATTTTAGATACAATTTTAATGGTGTTTACTCGTAACATAATGGTTCTCTTTTTTTGAGGATATTCCTGCAATTCATTCTTAAATGATTATTATAATAAATGATAATCAACTAACGACTCTTTAAAGTACCCAATGAGTTACTCATTGTTAGCCATATTAATTGGATTAAATATTCACTTTAGTTAAAATATTCATTTAGTAAAGAGTATAGGTGCAAATACTGATTTGTAAAATAAGATGTTTCCCTGATATTTTTCATTGAATTTCCATCAATAATGCATCACCGAATAACCTTTATTGCGTAACAATTGTAACAGGCCATCTTCACCCACTAAATGCAAAGCACCGACCAGTACTAAAGCCGTTGTCTCATCGTTAAACATGGCTTCAATACGAGGTAGCCAGTTGTTATTACGTTCCACTAACATACTTTGATACAATTCAGGATAATCCTCCAGCATATCTAGTAAGACAATATTTTTCATTTCAAGTTCATTGCCTGAACGCCATGCACTTCTTAAAGAATTTATCATTGAGCTGATATTTTTAAGATCATTGAGAGTATTTAGAATCAATTCATTTTCATTCCCATTGCCCATATTAACCAGAAAGCTCAGCTGTTCATCCAGGGTTTCCAGTGTATCAATTGATTTTTTTTCTGCCATCGCTCGCTGCCAAAAGTGCTCATCCACACCCACCGTCACCATTCCCATTCGCTGAAACTCAATTGCAGACATAACAATCACAACCATTCCCGGCTTCATAGCACTAATCTGCCCCATGGGCACCTTGTCTGAAAAATAGGCCTCTAATCGTTGATAGGTTGGTTGGCTTAGAACATCCTGAAGTGATTCTCCCAGAGGGTACAACATTGCCTGCATCATTTTTTGTGAAAATTCAGGTTCTTTAGCCTGAGTAATATTAGTTTCAA
Source organism: Gammaproteobacteria bacterium (assembly GCA_016744395.1). Taxonomy (GTDB): domain Bacteria; phylum Pseudomonadota; class Gammaproteobacteria; order GRL18; family GRL18; genus GRL18. Next base: position 31,657 of record JADGEK010000011.1, read on the forward strand.
AGACAATTTTTCCTGCTGCTTTAAAGGCTTGTTCAAATTCCACAGGCAGAGGGTAGTCATCATGTCCCAAAACATGTACCGTCCCCCCCAGATACAAAGTTTGATTGTCTTTACTGATTTTCCAAAGAGAGGTCTGGGCAGAGACAGAATATGAAACAATCAGAAGAATCAGTGTAATAAAGGATAGAGAAATCGTTTTTGTCATTTACTTTTACCTGACATTATCAATGCTACAAGCCATTTTTATAGATATTTTTTCATGACTATAGCAGATATATTTAAGTCCATATATACTAGAAATATAGCCACTCACTCCACAGTTCAGAAATAGTACGAGCATAAATATGGGAATTTTAGATGATTTAAGAGAAGAAGCCAGTCAGAAACAGGCCGACCTTCAAGAAGATACGCTTCTTAGAGAAAAACTTGAACACAATTATCAATTATTGGTTCTACCAAGAATGCAGCAATTATTTTCTTATTTCAAGGAACTCATTGAGTATTTAAGCATTATTGAGAACCCCATTGAAGTTTCTCAATATTCAAAACGCTATTCTCAACTGGGTTTGCTTTATCAACAAAATTATCGTCTGAGCACAGATAAACATGGTGGCCTTTCTCACTATGATAAACTCACTGAAGTCAACTTGCGATTTAATTATGAGCCTAAAGAGGGAGAAGAAGACACATTTTCACACCTTATTAAACACAAAATTGAAGCTGAGCAGGAGAAGGATTTTTTATCCCGCCATAAAGTCGCATATAATATTGATCGAAATTTTGGTAACACCAAAGAAACAGCCATTACTTTTCAAATTTCAAGAAAAATTCCAGTGCTCTTCAAATTCTCAGTCGATTATGAGAAAGCACTCATTATTCTCAAGATACAAAACCACGAAAACTTTGAATCAAGAACAAAAGTGATTAATCCCGAACAAATTAATGAACAAAACCTTGATACATTAGCGCGCTATATTTTAAGAAAAGACGATGACTTTCTGCGCATGGAAATTGATGAAGTTTCTAAAGAAAAAATAAGAGAACAAGTCAACTTACAAAAACAAACCCATGCAAATGAACTGAAAGAAGCGCTTCTGCGAGAGGAAAATGAGAAGAAAAAAGAAGAGATCAATAAGGTCAGTAATAAAATAAAATCATTTTTTAAGCAAATAAAATAACCGTAGAGACAAGATATAGATAGCTTGTCTCTACAAGCATTAATTAAAAGTCGTAACCACGTTCATCATGAGAGGCAATGTCCAGACCTTCGGTCTCTTCTTCCCGATCAACACGCAAGTCAACAAATACACCAACCACTTTCAAAATGATATAAGTCATAACCGCAGTATAGAGCATTGTTGCACCAATACCTGTTAACTGGACAATAAGCTGACTGCTCATATTCATACCTTCTGCATAACCCTGACCAGAGAAAACTCCCAGGCCTGCTGAAGCAAAGATGCCCGCAAGAAAAGTACCCAATATTCCGCCCACACCATGCACAGGGAAAACATCTAATGAATCATCTAATTTTAGTTTTACTTTGATGATTTGAGTCGCAAAATAACAAACAAAACCAGCACTCAAACCGATGATTAAAGCACCTGCAGGTCCAACAAATCCAGAGGCTGGTGTAATCGTACCCAGACCTGCAACCATACCAGTCACTATACCTAAAACCGAAGGCTTACCATGTTTAACCCACTCAATTGCAGCCCACATACCAGCACCTGCAGCTGCAGATACATGAGTGACCAACATTGCCATAGCTGCATTACCATCAGCAGCTAAAGCGCTACCACCGTTAAAACCAAACCAGCCCACCCATAACATACCTGCACCAATAACAGTCATTGTCAGGTTATGTGGCGGCAGTGCATGAACGCCAAATTCTTTACGTTTACCGATCACTAATGCAGTCACTAATGCGGCAATACCTGCAGTAATATGTACCACGGTTCCGCCAGCAAAATCCAACAAACCCATTTCATATAACCAGCCACCTTCTGCCCACACCCAGTGAGTAATCGGTATATAAACAACAAATAACCAGATGGCACTGAAAATCATCATCGCCGAAAAACGGGCTCTCTCAGCAAAAGCACCGACAATCAAGGCTGGGGTAATAATCGCAAATGTCATTTGAAACAATGCAAATAAACCTTCTGGTATCGTACCTGAGACACTGCTTTCCATAACGCCAGCAAAAAGCACCTTATCAAAGCCACCAATAAAGGCATTCATTGAGCCGCCGTCACTGAATGCCAATGAGTAACCCGCAACTAGCCAGAGTATTGACATAATACTGGTGATAGCAAAACACTGCATCAATATCGATAAAACATTCTTGGTACGGACCAGACCACCATAAAACAGTGCCAGACCAGGCAAGGTCATAAACAAAACCAGAGCAGTAGAAATCATTATCCAGGCTGTATCTGCACCATTGATGGTATCAGCGGCCATTGCATTTCCCGAAAATAAGAGCAGTAAAACTGAAATCAGGCTGATGCCTGATAATTTATGATTGATTGTCATAGAGTAAAACCTTTAAAATTTTTAGATGCCATATTTAAGCAATTTTTGCACCATAAACGCTCAAAATCTATAGAATCAAAAACTTACTGAGATTTTTATTATTTTTTTTTGTCTTTAATACAGCAATAAAGCACCACAATGATTCACAAAAAACAATAATGCACCATTTTGAGACAGATTGACCAAACAAAAGAGAATTCTAGCTCACTTTTGAATATTTCATAAAAAATTGATACAAAAGAGGAATAACGAAGAGAGTCAACATGGTTGAAAAAGCCAGGCCCCATACAATAGCCGTTGCCAAAGGGCCCCAGATGAGCGATTTTCCTGCAAAGCCACTGGCCAGAGAAAAAAGGCCTGCAATCGTCGTTAAAGAAGTAATTAAAATAGGAATGATCCGCCTTCTAGCGGCAAAAATAATGGCATGATTAACCGTCATACCTTGCCTCAATCGTGTATTAGCCGCGGAAATCAAGACGATAGAGGCATTCACTGCAATACCAACCAGAGCAACCACACCATAAAGCGTATAGAGGCTCAGAGGGTTATTACTCACAAACAGACCGATGACAACGCCTGTAAAAGCTAAAGGAATGGTGGCAAGAATCAGCAAGGGCTGAAAATAACTTCTAAACTGAGTGCCTATAATAAGATAAATTAAACCCACCCCCATCAAGAAAAGATATGGCATAACCTCCAGAGTTTCTTCCAAATCATCTAACTGACCGGAAAAATCCAAACTGATACCAGGATGTTTGACTTTAAGTGTCTGCCAATGCTCCTGAATCAAATGATTCATCTCAAGTGTATTCGGTCCTCCGTCTTTAATATCGGCTTCAATGATAACCACACGCTGTAGATTATAATGTCGAATATTACTGCGTGACAGTTGATAACGTTCCTGGACTAATTCATTGAGTGGAATCGATGAGACCCTGTCATTTTGTTCATCAAAAAAACTGATGGGTGTTTGTAACCAGCTTGACAGCATATTGGGTGTCTTTACTGAATTTTGTAAATGATCATTCTCATCATTCAGACCTGCTTTTACTCTGATATTAACTTCTTCACCTCGATACTGAAAACTACTGACGACTTCTCCGCCTGCAAGAATACGAATATCCCGCATAATTTGACTGGGTGGCAAGCCTGAACGATGAACGGCATCCTGATTTAATTGCAGCGCTAATTCCATAGTCCCTGCACTGTCCAAAATAGTGATATTTTCAATATCATCCAATTGTTCAAAAAACAGTTTAATATCTGCAACAGCTGCTTGAATTAATCCAAATTCAGCACCCTGTACTTTCATACTGATGGCTCGATTCACTGGTGGCCCATCTTCTAACTGTAATAAAGACATTTGTTCCACACCTGTCATTCCTTTGAATTGCTGCTTCAAATTCTCATGCAATCGTTCCACACCTTCTGCTGGTGTATCTGGTAGTGACAAAACAATCTGTCCATAATGTTCACCAAATAAAGGTTCAACCTGAGTAAAATAAAAGCCTGCATAGGAAGCCATTTCACGATATTCATCTCGAGCAAGCACTGATTTTATCTTGTTTTCCAGCTGATTCACTTTTGCTAAAGTATAATCAATCGGTGTACCTTCTTTCATTTTCAAATTGACATAAATGAGTGGAAATGGCTCGCCAGCAAAAAAATTAACCAGAATTTTTCCACTTTGTAAGGCATAAACAGCACTGCAAAAAAGCAAGAACAAACTCAATAGAATGATTTTAGGTCGCCTTAGAGAACCTATTAGCAAACGCATATAGGTGAGTTTCAGTTTGTGTGTGAATGACTCACGAAACCTTTGCATTTTATTGACTTTGAGTAGCCCATTATTCGTCTGAGACTCAGAATAATCAGGTTTACTGGCAATAATATGTGCTGGCAGCATCCAATAGGCCTCAATTAGACTGATGCCCAGTGCAATTGTCACCACCAGGGGAATTACCAGCATAAATTCACCTATGATTCCAGGCAATAGCATCAAGGGCAAAAAGGCGGCCATGGTCGTCAGTACCGATGCAGTCACTGGTGCAATCACTTCAGTAATGGCATTGATTGCCGCTCGTGTACTATCCATTCCATGACGCATTCGCGTGTACATTGACTCTACAACAACAATGGCATCATCAACCAGCATACCAAGCACAATGACAACTCCGAGTAGAACCGCATTATTCAATGTATGGCCTAAGCCATGCAGCACCCAAAATGAGGCTGCTAAAGTAAATGGAATACCTATTGTCGTAAAAAAAGCAATGCGTGAACCCAGAAAAAACCATGTGACTAATAACACTAAAGATAAACCAATTAAGGCATTATTCTGCATTATTTTAATGGCTTTACGAGTCAACAAAGTATTATCATCCAGCAAAGTAACCACAATACCTGTCACCCTGGACAATTGATTTTTTTCATCAATAAACTCTTTTAAATCATCAATCATTTTTAAAGTATTGACATCATCTTTTTTAAACACAGAAAGTATGATTGCAGGGCGATTATTATAAAGAGATTTTGTGCTCAGTTTATCTTGTCCCAAATAAATTCTTGCAACATCACCTAAAAGGACTTGATGTTTAATACCCATAATAGGCATTTTTGCCAAGTACTCAGGGTCACTATTCGTTCCTTTAACACTGATTAACCACTGTTGATCTTCAATATTAATTGTACCTGCTGCAGTGTCTCTAAACTGAGTTTGAATGGTTTGAGCAACAACAGAAGGCGATAATCCCAAACCAGTAAGGCGATCAATATCAACCTCAACAATTAATTCTGGGTCACTACTGCCAAGAAGATCAACACGTTCAATATAAGATAGGCGTTCCATTTCTTTATCAAGCGCCTGAGCATAAAAGCGAAGGCTTTCATCATAGGCTTTACCCTGTAAAACAAGAGTGGCTGTAGGAAATGCACTGGATGAGGTGAGTTCTAAAATCAGCGGGGATTCTGATTCTTCAGGTAAGCGCGTATTTTCAATGTGTTGAATTTCACGCCGTAAATCAGCAATCCGTTTATCAAAAATTTGTTCATCCAGATCTTCAAAGCGCACCAGAATACTGGACATTGATTCTCTAGAGCTGGATGAAATAAAGCGGATATCCGAAACTTTAGCAATCCCCTCCTCTAAAGGCTCCGTGATTCTTTTTTCAATATCTTCTGGTGAGGCATCAATTAAAACCGTATTAATTTGAATCCAGTTAAAATTCATGGATGGATCTTTTTCTTTGGGCATTGCATTATAGCTTAAAAAACCCATAACCAAAATAAGAACAAAAGTCAGATTAGCTAAAACATGATGCTGCAAGAATTGTTGAAATATTGAGTTTGGCATATTAGTCAATTTCTAACTCGATACGAATCATTGTGCGCTTACTTTTTTTAAAGAAACCAACTGACCATCGGTTAATGCATTCCGCCCTGAGATGACCACTCTAGTATCCATAGGCAAACCAACAATTGCAGCTCGACCAGTCATCGCATTTTTGATGGGATGAAAATGAGCTTTCAAGTTTTTATTATCAATTTCATCTTTAATAATAAAAATACCCGTTTTAGACTTTCTAGTCACAAGATAATTAGCAGGAATATGCATAGCTCGTAATGTAATTTCAACCATGCCATAAGCATCGGGCAAGGTTTTTTCTTGCAAAAAAGTCAAACGTACTCGTTGATGTCTTGCACGAGTTTCAATGCTTGGAATAATAGCCCTGAGTTTTAATGGGTATGCCTTATTTCGATAAATAAAGTTTAAGGCCGTATAATCCAAATTATCAATCATAACAATGGGCACCTGAACTTCAACTTCAAGATTATCAACGTCAATAAGTCTAACTAATGCCGTATGAGGTGCAACGTGTTCACCCACATGAATTAAACGTTCAGAGATAACGCCTGAAAAAGGTGCTTTGATCTGACAACGCGAAATAATTTTTTCTGATTGCTTTATCTTATTATCCAGCAATTGTCTTTGTGCACTCAGTTTTGCCACTTCTGTCCCTAACTTTCTATGGGCCTCTTGTGAAACACTTTTACTTTTTATTAATTTTTTAGAGCGTTCGTATTGATAATTTGCAAATTGCTGATCTGCAATCAACATGTTTTTTTCTGAAATCTGTTGTTCTCTAGCCAGTTCAAAATCATCACATTCCAAACTGATTAATAGCTGATTTTTAAGCACCTGATCGCCAATTTGAACATGAACATTTTTGACCAGGGCTGAAACTTCAGAGCTGAGTAAACTGTTTTGCAAAGTGACAACCTGGGCGGGTGCTTTTTTGACAGGATGAAAAACCAATTGTTCGATGGATTTAATTGTAACAGGAATCACTTCGTCTTTAGCCGCATTGGCAGATAGGCAAAATAAGAGAGCCATTAATAAAAAAAGTCTAATGCCAAATTTTTTTTTCATTTTAAACCTTTAGCCATTATTCGTCTTTCACATGTTGCCACACTTGATCCATTTCCTCAAAAGAGGCTTGTTCCATCTTTTGTCGATCACATTGATAGTACTGTTCCATTTTTTTGAACCTTTGGCTGAATTTATGATTACTCATGCGTAATGCTTTTTCAGGATCAATTTTCAGTTTACGGGCCAAATTAACACAACTGAATAAGACATCACCCAATTCATCTTCAATCCGTTCAATAGCGCGTTCTTTACCTTCATTCTCTGCCGTTGAAAATGCCGAAAGCTCAACCGAAAGCTCTTCCAACTCATCAGAAATAATCGGCAACACCTCTTCTGCCGACTCCCAATCAAAACCAACCTGAGTGGCTTTTTTCTGTATTTTTACCGATCGGGTCATGGCTGGAAGAATTTTACTGATACCATCCATCAGGCTCACTGGTTCTGACGCCTCAAAATCAGATTCTGCTTTAGAGACTTGAGCACCCCTCTTTTCAACTTCCTTCTGCTCTTCCCAGGCTTTTAGAAACGCAGCTTCATTTTCATATTGATGATCTGAAAACACATGAGGATGTCTGGTAACCATTTTATCTGCAATCGCCTCAGCAATATCATCAAAATCAAACAAATTCTCTTCTTTAGCTAACTGAGCATAAAAGACAACCTGAAACAATAAATCCCCTAACTCCTTTTTGACCTCATCCATATCCCCCAGTTCAATCGCCTCAGCCACTTCATAAGCTTCCTCCAGGGTATACGGAACCAAAGACTTATAGTCCTGCTTCAAATCCCAGGGACAACCACCCTCAGGATCTCTAAGTTGAGACATAATATCAAGCAAACGTGTCAATTGTTGCATAGGGAGTTTTTCCTATATCAGATAAAAATGTTAAATAGTATTTAAAAGGGAAATATTCGAAAATGGCTTAAAAGGTTCGCTTTGGCTTTTCCACCTCTAGCGAGAAAAATATTACGTTGAGTGTTTGGGAGGTCTGTTGCTCTATTGGGGCTTTTCGAGGCAGGGATGCCGAGGTTGAGCGTGCCATGGATGGCCTAGAGCGCCCCCAATAGAGCAACAGACCTCCCAAACACGCCTTTCAATCCTAAATATTTCGAGCGCCCCTTTTATGGGTTTTCCACAGCCAACAAAGCTGAAATCACATCATCTTCAAGGCTTATTCTATCGGCAAGTAACTCACCCACAGAATTCAAACAAGTCTCCAGCTTATCACAATCCAGGGCTGAGACATCACTATTATATTGATCATGAAAATCAAGTATTTTTTGAGTATTATCAACAAGTTCTGGATAAACACTATCAGCAATTTTTAACACACTTTGACGGCGTTCTTTATTTTCTTCAAGGTAATTGTAGAGGTTAAAATGAGCTTTGGCGCTATAGTCAACCATGGATTCACAGAAATCTTCTAGTACTTCCTGGAGCGTTTCATTCATTTCAAATGGTTGATAAGACATCACCTCTTTGTATTGAGCCAGAGTTTCAGTTCGTGAATCCACCAAAGATTCAACGACATTACGTGACTGAACCCGACGTTCTTTTACTATTGTATCAACCATTTTTTATTCCTGTTAACCATTCGACTGGCAATAATGTTAATTTTCTAATACCAGTCTTTCAAATGTACTGATTTTAAATTCAAACTCTCTTTTCTAGCATCTTACCTATTATTTTACAAAAAATCGAAATTTTCTATATTTTCCAAGTATATAATAAAACTCATATATTCTAAAAAAGCACATCATTTTAGAATTTTACTCAAAAATGATTTTGGAAAAAAATGAAATTTTGTACTATAGTTATTGCATTATTAGCATTTTCCCAGTTAGAAGATGCTGAACATGGTTAAAGTTATTTATTTATCTGTCGTTATACTTAATTATAACAACAAAAACCCTGTGCCCTAAGAAGAGAAACAAACTATGCCTAATTTTATTCAATCTGTCGATGAACGTACTAATCTTGCAGGGACCAACAGGCTTGAAGTCCTACTGTTCAGCTTAGGAAAAGATGATTCAACAGAAAGACAGGAAGTCTATGGTATTAATGTTTTTAAAGTTCGTGAAGTCATGCAGGTTCCTGATATCACTCATGCACCCGACATGCCCAATTCGGTCGAAGGTATGACCAGTCTTCGCGGCACAATGGTACCTGTAGTCAACCTCCCCAAATTTTGTGGCCTTAATATTTCTGATGAACCTCAAATTCTCATTGTGACCGAATATAACAAACACATGCAGGGCTTCTTAGTTCATTCTGTGGAAAATATCCTGCGCCTACAATGGAATGACATTAAAGTGCCGCCTCAAATGATGTCTGATCAACTGGGTGGGCTGGTCACTGCCGTCACCGAATTAAAAGATGGCCGAATCGCCATGATCATGGATGTTGAAAAAGTATTAGCAGAAACGGCTCATTTTGCCCAGGAAGACTCCTATTATGAGGACATCTCAACCTTGGAAGATCAAGGCTACACAGTCATGTACGCTGATGATTCTTCAGTTGCCCGCTCACAAATTGAACGCACTTTAGATCACATGGGTATTGCTCATGTTAGCGCAATGAACGGTTCAGAAGCCTGGACTAAACTCAAAGAAATAGCAACTCGGGCAGAAACCACAGGATTACCTGTTAAAGACTACATTCAAGCCATTTTAACAGATGTCGAAATGCCTGAAATGGATGGTTATGTACTCACTAAACACATTAAAAATGATCCTCGTTTTGAGGGGATCCCCGTGATCATGCATTCCTCTTTATCTGCTGATGCTAATATGTCACTCGGACGAGGCGTCGGCGCTGATGCTTATGTGGCCAAGTTTGAGCCTAAAGAACTCTCAAATAAACTCGTGGAAATTTTGAACCATAAGACCAAAGCTCTGGAGAATAATTCTTAAGCACTCTTGGTACTCAATGAGTAAAAAAATAGCACAAGGCATCTGTTTATCGTTGAGATGAATTTCTTACACTGTACAAGCAATGCTTTACCTTTCACGCATTAAACGTTATGTTAAGGTTAACACGATTTAGCCCACTACAAAATGGACAATGGAGGTGATTTTGATGAGTCACACCAGAAAGGAATAATTTTTGACTGCCACATTAACAAGAATTAAAATGTTAATAAGCTTAAAAGCACTTCCAGCAAAGCTAAATGTCTTCACACTTTTTTTGTTACTCACATTAAATTCTATTTTATCTACTCCTCTTCATGCGACATCTGAAGTCTCTGTTGAAACAATAAGCAAAACCAGTAATACTCTTGCAGAGTCTCAATCAGCAAACCAAAAAAAACAACAATTTACCATTGGGATACTGAGTCAAACACCACGAAAGTCAACCAAAGGAACCCCTTGGCAATTCAGTTTTGACCGCTTAAACAGCCATCCAAAATTTCAGTTCAAAGCTCTTTTTTTAAACTCTCAAGAATTAACAAAAGCTTTAATCAATGATAGGCTTGATTTTGTGATTTGCGATGCTATCAACTATTTAAGACTAGAAAAAAAGTATGGTATTTTACGCCTATTGACTCGAGCGGAACAATACTCTGACCAGTTTGTCAGTTCAGAAGGTTTATCAGTTCATACCCTGAGCAATAACTCTAATATTACTCGACTGCAAGACCTAAAAGACAAGAGCATTGGTGTCATTGATGATCGTTCATCTATTTCATGGCTTTTTTTAGAAAAATTTTTATTCAATCACGGCTTAATTGCTGATACGAACATTACGATTACTGCTATTTCAGATATTAATCAATCAATACCCTTATTACAGTCAAATACTTTTGATGCCATTATTTCAAAATCAGGCTTGATTGATAAATATTTCCCTCAAGGAAAAATTGATAACTTGAGACTCATCAATCCTCGCAGAGGTTGGCAAGCTCCTTTTTTACATAGCTCTGTATTGATTCCTGAATGGCCCCTGGCAAAAGCCTGGTATGTTGATAATCAAATAGCCAGCCAGGTTGTTTCACTTTTACTGAATCAACACAATAGTCGCTCAAACAATTCAAATGCCTATTTCTTACCTCAATATTATTGGGACATTGCCCTAAATTATAACGCCTTAAACGAACTCTTTTTTTTCTCTGAAAATTATGACGATGAAGCAGATACCGAAGAAAGTACATTGTCGCAAAAAGTACAGTACTGGATAAGTTTTATTATTATCTGTTTTTTAGTACTTATCCTGATTTTATACCTACGCTCTTCCAGGGATCTGAATAATAAATTGACACTCTCCAAAGAATCATTAGAACAGGAAATCAAAGAACGCCAGCATGCCCAGGAGCAAGCCTTAACACATCAGGCTGAACTCGCCCACGTAGCAAGACTCAGCACCATGGGAGAAATGGCTTCTGGTCTGGCTCATGAATTAAATCAACCCCTCTCGGCAATACACACTTATGTTCAAGGCTGTATACGCCGTATAAATATGGGAAATACTGATCTTGACGCAATTGTAGGTGCTTTAAAATTAACAGCCCAGCAGGCCGATCGAGCAGGCGGAATTATTCGTCGTTTACGCAGTTTTGTGCGTAAAGGTGAATCACATAAAACCTATAGTGAAATCAACCAAATAGTCAATGAAGTCACAGGCTTTCTTGAAACTCAACTGAAAAATAAACAAGTCAGTCTAAAATTTGATCTGGAAGAGGATTTACCCCCCGTGCTTGCTGATATTATTCAGATAGAACAAGTACTTATTAATTTGTTGAAAAATGGTATTGAGTCTATGTCTAATATTGAGAAACCCGTTATAATGGTTTCAACTAGACGATTAGATCCAAAACTGATTGAATTATGTGTTATTGACAGTGGTCACGGAATCAGTGAAGATAAGCTCAAACGAATTTTTAATCCCTTTTTTACAACCAAAACTAGCGGAATGGGCATGGGATTGTCTATCAGTAGCTCAATAATTGAAGCTCATGATGGCAAGTTATATGCTGAAAATAATCCCGAACAGGGGGCAAGATTTTGTTTAACATTGCCGATTACAGAAGAACCTATTATAGAAGAACAAGCAGGAAAGGATAATAATGAGTAATGATGCCATAGTTTTTATTGTGGACGATGATGAAGCAGTCAGACAATCAACAGCCTGGCTAATTGAATCAATTGGTTTAAAGGTAACCACATTTACTTGTGCTGACGAGTTTCTAGAAAACTACAATAATGAGCCTGGCTGTATTGTCATGGATGTCAGAATGCCGGGTATGAGCGGACTGGAAGCACAGGAAGAAATGAAGAATCGAGGTATGACATTACCTCTCATCTTTATTACAGGTCATGGCGATGTTCCTATGGCTGTACGTGCTCTCAAACGGGGTGCATTTGATTTTATTGAAAAGCCATTTAATGATCAGTTACTTCTTGATGCCGTGCAAAGAGGCCTTAAAAATAACAGTGAAGCAATGGAGTCTCTGATTCAAAATGAATCCATTGATAAGCGAATCACTTCGCTGACACCAAGAGAGCACGAAGTCATGATGAGAGTCACTGAGGGTAAACCAAACAAAGTCATTGCCCATGAACTCAATGTCAGTATTAAAACCGTTGAGGTTCATCGTGCTCGAATGATGGAAAAAATGGAAGCCACTTCTGTTGCTCAGCTTGTTAAAACCACTATTCAGGCACGACAAAATAATATTTTAGATTAATGCCTGGAAATAATAAATGCGATACAGCTTGTTTGACAATGGTTTGTAGCATTGTCAAACATAACCTTACTCAATTACCTTCATTCATTAACCCACCAATAACGTGGACGAGTTCACATAAACTCAAACAGACACCGTTACCACCCCTTTCTAATAAGTCTAAGTTATTGTATTAATAGTATATTAATACAATTCAGGGTTTACCCCCAAATTTTTTACAACAGTCCCAATTATCTCCAGGTATATAATTCGGTAAAGTAACCATATTGAAGCAAAAGAATTGCATCAATAATAACTATTTAAAAAAATAGAAAAACAGTGATGGAACACCCCTTTAGCCACTAAAAGACGCCATTAATCTATAGACGACAAAAATATAGATTACTAAGGTAAGGCAGCAGGGAAAGTAATAGCGATGCTATTGCAATAAAGGGATATCAATAAAAAAGACGAGGGATATACTTTTCTAAGGATGGAAACGAGTGATGGGGGAGGATGCTGTTTTTGTAAATAAAGCAGTTTCCAAGGCAATAGAGCGGACACAAAAATACATGTCAACTCTATTGCCTTTATTTTTTGTTTATTTGGTCCAACTTTAAGTTCACCTTTAAGTGTAACAATGCAGTTTAAAGGTACTCAATTTTGGGAGACAGTCTGTCGGTTAAAGTATCAACGTTCTAAAAAACACTGACAACAAAATACCCTTTTCTTATTTCAATTTTTTTCTTATAAACTAGAAAAATACTCCATACGGAGATAGAGGGGAACATCAATGAATAAGCGCTGGAATAATAGAAAGCCTTCTTCAGTCAATCTGGTTATTAGCTATCCTGCTTTTGGCTTACTACGAGGAAAAGCGGTTAATATCAGTCATAATGGTATGTTTATCGAAACTGCAGCAATATCACTATGTAATTATTCCGAAATAGAACTGACACTCATTTTGCCCGAATTGTCTGATTCACCTATCAATATTCAAGCAACCATTATTCACAATACAGATAATGGTATTGGGGTTATGTTTCGAAATGAAGAAGATAATACGCTTGTAAATACTCTTCACCAATACGCCACAACCCCAGTTCACCAACAAGCAGTATGAATGATTAAGATTTATTCTTCTTTCTTTTTACTCGTAAACGCGTACCATGTTCAAGAGAAAGGAGCAGTTCTGAAGCTGAAATTTCAACAGGAAAATAGGTGCCTGAAATTTTAGCACCATTGATACTGGCACCATCTAATAATGAGCCTCTAAAATCAATTCCCCTTAGGTCTGACATTCTAAAATAAGCACTTCTAAAATCCAGTCCAACTGCATCAATCCCTTTTAAATCCAGAGACCTAAAATCACATGACTTTAAATTACAATATTCACCCGCCTGTTTCTTAGCATTAAATTCATCAATTTTTCCTTCTCGGATAAGTTGATACATGGGATCAGTTGAAATTTCTGGTGAATTGTTCATTTTTCATACCTAATTGAATCGTATACTGGGAAACGGTTAATCAAACTTATCTACACTTTTATCTACACTTATAGTGTAGACTATTTACCATTTATTTTCCTTGTCCTGGGCACATAACCCTCTGACCTAATAGCCACTCGGCAGGTGATTTGTGTACATAATTGTTCATCCTGATCATAAAAGGCATATTCAAAAACAGGGTTTGCTCGGCCTCTTTGCTGCATGTCTTGTTGAATTTTAAGTAATTGTTCATCCGAAAATTCAAATCGTAACTCCAAATCAGTACGCCCTTCACGGATGAAGTTTAATTGTAAGTTTCGAGTCCAGACTTCACAGCCAGGAAAAGATTTCAAACAAGCCAGTGCCGCAATAGGATCAGCCAAAGAAGCCTGAAAACCACCAAACATCCCTCCTCCAGGATTTTTAGAAATTCTCGTCAGGGGCAACTTAATGCGAATATTTCGCCATAAGCGATCCATTTTTATTACTTTAATCCTCATTAACCAAAATGGTGGATACCAACTGAGACGAGTTGCTGGTGAAAAAAATGAAATGAAAGACATTAATTTGATATCCTCTCCATACTGACCATTTTATTATTATTATCAAAAATAATTCTAAAGCTGCCATTGACTCCTGACTGATCAACATGTTTTTGTAGAGCACTTGCTGGAAACTGAATGGTCTTTCCTCCAATGATGGTTACTAGTACAGAGTCTACTTCACCCTGATAATAACGCAGGTATTCCTGAGCACTAATTTCAAGTCGAAAACGAATTTCATTCATCTAATACACACCATAGGAATACTATTGAGTTTTATCCATTGCATTATTTTAAAATATTTATCATTTTGTATTGTAATTTAGTTATTTTAGACTAGAATTCCATTATAAAAAATATGTCTATAAAAAAATAAATATTGTTCATCATCCACTCAATTTACTCTGAAAGGAATACCGTAAATGAAAATGCAAGACATCAGAAAAATCGCTAAAGACAATGGTTTAAAGACTGGGAAACTGAATAAAACTCGATTAGTTAAAAAAATCCAAATTACAGAAGGTAATTTTGACTGTTTCGCTACCGCTTCAAACGATTATTGTGATCAGTCCGCCTGTATTTGGCAAGTTGACTGCATGACTTTGTCTAAGAAAGCCGTTTCTGTATCATAGTTTTTTGTATCATAGCGCTCTGTTCTTTATAATAAGAACAATTATAAGTCTGTAAACCATAATTTCCTAACTTGATATAACCTTGGCTAAGTAATGGTTCACAGGCTGGTATATCGCTCTTAAATGCCAAACAAACATTGCTTACATTTTAAGTTTCAATGCATTCCTGCCACTTTTTTTCCAGGCGTTTCACTGAGATGGGCTGAGCAGTTTTCAATTCTTGAGCAAACAATGAAATTCTAAGCTCCTCTATTAACCAACGATACTCTTCTAATTGTGCTTCTGCAAAAAATAAGATTTCAGGCGTATTTTTTTCTTCTTTTAAACGTTTGTATTGCGTATTATATTGCTCCCAAAGAGGCGTAATTTGTACTTGATTAAGGCCATCTCTTCTGTGGTCACTTCTTGCTTTTTCAAGACGAGCCATCATGCCTTTAAAATATCGAGGCATACGTTTCAACCAAATCAGGGGCGTTTGTTCAATAAATTGTTTATAAATCAATGAACTTTGCTGGCTTTTAATGTCAGCCAGAGTGGTCACCAGATTAAATGGAATATTTCCCTTAAGCTGTTTAGACAAAGTTTGATTCGCCTGTAATGCATTTAAAACAGCCTGACTGACATCCACTCGACTTTGATCTAATGAATTTTTAATCGATACAACTAAGCTTTCAAAGGCCTCCTGATTTCTAATCGCATTTATCCTGAGCAAGCCATGAATGTCTTTAGCAATAGCTTCACGAACACTATTAAGCAAAATGCCATTCACCATATCCTGCTTCAAATCAGAGCACGAACCATAAGGAGTAAACAATAGGCAAATTTTATCAATGTCAGGCAGTTGTTTTTGTATCTTTTTTAGTTCCTTGCTCAATCTTAATTTAATGAGTCGATAGACTCCCTGACCGTGATTATCATCGGCAGTTTTCTTCTGATCATAGAGTTTTATAGCAACACTATTAGCATCATCCCGCAATGCTGGATAGAGTGTCATCGTCATACCATGGCGTTCAAATGTTACTTCTTCTACCAAAGGCTCAAAATCCCAGTTTAAAATATCCTGATGCTCAATGGTATTGTCAATACCACCCAAGCCATCGGTTGTTTTTTCTAATTGCTCAAGTGCCTGGTCGCCCCAATGTTGTTTTAGAGTTGTTAAATTTCGACTGCTATCCAACTCATGCCCATCTTTATCAATGATTTTAAAATTCATTTTTAGATGTTCAGGAATTTTTTTCTCAAAATCAGCATGAACATCCTTCCCCATTTCATGCTCAAGTTGGTTGGATAAAGTGTAAGAAAGTCTGGATTTTAAAAAGTCTAATAATTGTCCAACTAACTGACCTTGACGATATTGCTTTTGTTCCAAAAAAGACGTCACAGTATCAGGGACAGGGACAAACTGTTTACGAATCACTTTAGGCAATGCTCGTAACAATAAGGTTATTTTTTCTCTGATTAAACCTGGCACTAACCAATCAAAAAGTTCTTCATCCAGTTGATTAATAATCGTTAATGGGAAAGCAACGGTAACACCATCTAACTCATGTCCAGGCAAGAAATGATATTCAAGAGGCAGTTGTAAATCTCGATTTATAATTGTTGGCGGATAAAGATCGTCAGAAATATGGGCTGCATCTTTTTTGAGCAAGTCAGATTGTTCTAAATGCAGGTAATCAGCTTCATTTTTTTCTATTTTCTTTCGCCATTGTTCAAAAGCAGCTCGAGTATAAATAAAACTGCTTTGATCATGTTGTATGCGTTGTTGGTAAAATTCAAAAATAGCCAGGTCATCAACCAGCAAATCTTTACGCCGAGATTTATGCTCCAGATGTTCCAGCTCATTAATCAAAGCAAGGTTGAATTTTATAAAATGAGGTGTTTTTCGGTTTTGATCTTTGTATTCTCCTGTTACCAATGCATCTCTGATAAAAATTTCCTGAGAAATCTCAGGATCAATAGGGCCATAATTGACTTTCTTTCTGGCATTAATGACTAGACCATAAAGACTGACTTTACTCCAGGCAGAAACCTGACCAGTTTTCTCTTCCCAAAAGGGTTCATAGTAATGATGCTTTAACAGATGTTGTGCTTGTTGTTCTAACCATAGCGGTTCAATTCCAGCCACATTTCGGGCATAAACAGCCGAAGTATCAACAATTTCAGCCGCCATTAGCCATTTAGGCTTACGTTTATAAAGACGAGAACCAGGAAAAATGCCAAAACGCATGTTTCGTGCCCCCAGATACACATTTTTATCTTCTTTAGAGCCAATATTGCCAAGAAACCCTGTCAGAAGCGCTTGATGAATGGACACATAATCCAATTTATCTTCATCATCACTGATTTTTTCAGTATTTAGTGAGGGCAATTCATTCAAATGAAATCCCAAGTCTTTAGCCTGAGTCAATAATTGCTGATAAAGCTCTCGCCATTCACGCATGCGCATAAATGAAAGAAAATGTGCTTTACAGTATTTTCGAAGTTTATTTTGCGTCAAATGCTTACGTTGTTTTTCATAAGTCACCCATAAATTCAAAAATGTAAAAAAGTCAGAGCGTTTACTGGCATATTGGGCATGCTTCTCATCGGCAGCCTGTTGTTTATCAGAGGGTCTTTCTCTTGGATCCTGACAACTCAATGCTGCAGCAATAATCAAAACTTCTGATAAAACACCTTGTTGCTGACCTGCAATAATAATTCGACCAATTTTAGGATCGACTGAAAATTTTGCTAAAGAACGACCAATACCCGTTAATTGCCGAGATGAATTAATCGCCCCCAACTGTTCTAATAAAAGATAGCCGTCATTGATCTGTTTTGCCGACGGCTTTTCAAGAAAAGGAAATGCTTTTATGTCTCCAAGTTTCAGAGACAACATCAGTAAGATGACTTGGGCCAGATTGGTTCTGAGCAACTCTGGCTCAGTAAAAGAAGGACGTTGATCATGGTCTTGCAGACTATAAAGACGTATGGCAATACCATCACTGACACGTCCACAGCGACCACTGCGCTGACGTGCAGATGCTTGAGACACTTTTTCAATGGGTAAACGTTGAATTTTATGACGCACACTGTAACGGCTAATACGGGCAAACCCCGTATCAATAACATAACGAATGCCTGGCACTGTCAGTGATGTTTCTGCCACATTTGTGGCCAATACAATCCGTCGGCCACTATGGCCTGAAAATATCCGACTTTGCTCTCCAGGAGATAAGCGTGCATAGAGAGGTAGTATCTCAGTAGGAGCCTTTAGCTTTGTAGAAAGTGGGTGGTGTTTGCGTAATGCTTCTGCAGATTCCCGAATTTCTCTTTCACCCGATAAAAAAACCAAAATATCACCCTCAGTTTCTAAAGCCAGTTCGTCCACAGCTGAGACAATGCCTTCCACCATATCACCGTCTTCTTCCAATGCATTGTAACGAACTTCAACGGGATAAGTTCTTCCTGACACTTCAATGACTGGGGCATTATTAAAAAACTGAGAAAAACGATCCGTATCAATTGTTGCAGAAGTAATAATCACTTTGAGATCAGGGCGTCGAGGTAATAACTGCTTAATATAACCCAGTAAAAAATCAATATTTAAGCTGCGTTCATGTGCTTCATCAATGATGATGGTATCATAGCGATTCAGAAAACGATCAGTCTGAGTTTCAGCCAGCAAAATACCATCCGTCATCAGTTTGATGCTGGTTTCTTCACTGGAATTATCACTAAAACGTACTTTAAAACCCACCTTATCACCCAGAGGGGTGTTTAATTCCTGAGCAATACGACTGGCCACACTCCTTGCGGCAAGACGACGCGGTTGAGTATGCGCAATTTGTCCCATAACACCTCGACCAACGGTTAAAGCAATTTTGGGTAATTGAGTCGTTTTTCCTGAGCCCGTCTCACCAGCCACAACAATAACCTGATGTTTTGCTATTAACGTTTGAATTTCTTTTAATTTTCTTGAAACAGGCAGCTCATTTGGGAACTTTGGATTGGGCAGTGCTTGTTTGCGGTGCGCCACTTTATCAATGGATTTTTTAATTCTTTTCTCACAAGCATTCAACAGTTCATTCAGTTGCCCAGACACCTTATCATTCGTATGACCATGGCGATCATCTGCGGGTTTTATCAGTGCCTCATTTTGAGGTGTCCGGGGTAATTTTTTTAATAGTCGAAAGGCCTTATCCAGTTGTTTTTTAAGAGGGTAACGCTCAAACAAATAACATTGTTTCATTTGGCCAAGCAAATACGAGTGGCGCTGCTTAAAGTGACTGTAGGATGTGTTCTGGTTCATGTTTATTGAATGTTTTAATCATAAATGAGTCTAAAAGATAATTATAACCGAACTGGTTCAAAATTTTTTGACTTCAGTGTTTGCTTTTGAATTGTTTCTGCTAGAATTAATAGATAGATCCCTAACAAAATAAATTCTGTATGCTATCAATCAGCGATAACTGAAACAACAGTTAATCAGCATTCAGGAGCAATCAAGGATTGTAAAAAAACCTCATTCCTTGGCTCGACTGGTAATCGGAGTAGTTAAATGGCTGCCACGCCTAATCTTGATGTTAATGTTATAAAAAAATTTAAGCCCTTAGATTCTCTGAGTCTTGATAAAGTTCAAGAAGTGATTGAAAAATCAGCTGTTCAGAAGATTCCTGCTGGGCGAATGCTTTTTAAACTGGGCGATAAAGATAAATGGACAGTTTATCTGCTTTCTGGGAAAGTTCAACTAAAGCAAAAAGATGGTTCTAAAATCATACTTGAAGCCAATACACCTGATGCCCAGGCTGCCATAGCCAATGAAATCCCACGTCCCGCATCCGCTAAGGCCAAAACAGATATTAGTATTCTCATCATCGATAGAGACCTACTGGACATATTACTTAACTGGAATGCCCCTTCCAGCATTGAAGTCTCTGATTTAGATGATGAAGACGAAGACTGGATGACTCGTTTTCTACAATCCAATGCATTTTTGCAATTACCAGCGTCCAATATACAGGCATTAATGATGCGCCTGGTTGAAACACCTTTAGCTCAAGGTTCAACCATCATTAAAGAAAATGATGCCAATGACGACAAATTTTATATTATCCAGCAGGGCCGCTGCCTTGTCACAAAAACCAATCAAAATTCTGGAGAAGAAATTACACTTGCTGAATTACGCCTGGGCGATGGTTTTGGCGAAGAGGCTCTGATTACAGGTGGCATACGTGGTGCCAGCGTCATCATGAAAACCGATGGTGTGATTCTATCTCTGGATAAAAAAGACTTTATAGATCTCCTGGTGTCCCCCTTAATTCATCGCATTAAACACGAAGCGATTGATGCTCTTGACAAACAAAAATATCAACTCATTGATCTCAGGAATGAAGATGAATTTGCAGTCAATGGTCTGCCTGGCAGTAATAATATTCCAATTAACCTGATTCGGACTCAACTAAGTAAATTGTCAGCTGACAAACACTTTATTCTTTATTCAGGTCATGAGAACCGCAGTATTGCGGGTGCTTTTTTATTTATTCAACAAGGCTTTGAATGCTCTATTATAGAAGGTGGCATTGGTCAAGCAGATGTGCCTCCTCAAGCAACGAGCCCAGGAACCAGAACAGAAAAAGCAACAATCTCTGAGCCTAAGGTTCCAGAGAAAGCAACAAGCATTCCTCAAGAGACCGCTGGCAAGACCGTTACTGATATACCTTTTGATGAAAAAAGCGAACCTGACAAGACACACCCTGAACGTCGTCATGAAACACTCACTTCACCTGAAGTTGAAGCAGCTCGTAAAAAAGCAGAAGCCCAATCTAAGCAACTCACCATCGCAGAAACCGCTCGAAAAGAAGCTGAAAGTATGGCAGCTGATTTGAGAGGCGAAGCACAGGAGGCACTGAAAAAGGCAGAACAAGAAGCCAAAAGGGCTCAACAGGCTGAACTGGCACTTAAAACAGCACAACTCAGAGCCGTTCAACTTGAAGCTCAACAAGAAGAACAGGGACAATCATCTCAAGAGCTCGAAAGCATTAAGCAACAGGTAGAAGAAGAAACCAATCTCAAAGCAGACGCTGAAAATGCCCGTCAAAAGGCCGAAGAAGAAGCGGAAAAATTCCGTAGTGAAGCAGATTCAGCTCGCCAACAAGCAGAAATAGAGGCACAGCGAGCCACCGAAGCAGAAGCCGCACGAAAAGAAGCCGAAGAAACGGCAAAAGAACTTCACAAAGAAGCTTTACAGAAGAAATCGAATGAAGTAGACAATGCTCTATCCAAAGCAAAATCAGAAGCTGAGCGTGCAGAAAGTGCAGAATTAGAAGCAAATCGTCTCAGAGAAGAATCAGAACAAGCACTTCAAAGAGCAGAAAATGAAGCCAAGCGAGCCGAAGAGGCTGAACAAGCAAGAAAAGAAGCTGAAGAAGCCATCCGTCAAGCCAGTCAGGAACAGTTAAGCGAGAAAGAAGCAGCCTTGGCTGAGGCACAAAAGCAATCTCAAGAAGAAGCACAACGTGCCGAGCAAGCAATTGAAGAAGCCCAGCGCGTCCGCGAAGAAGCCGAACAAGCCTTAAAACAATCAGAGGATCTGGCCAAACTCTCCTCTCAAGCTGAGTCTGAGCTATTAAATGCCAAAAGTGAAATTGAGCGTCTAAGAAAAGACGCTGATGCCCGTCAGCATGCCGAAATTCATGAAGCCCGAATAAAAGCACAAGAAGAAAAGGAACGGGCTGAAAAAATTGATGCCGATAGAGAAGCGGCATTAGCTGAGGTGGAACGTCTCAAAGAAGAAATGCAAGATGCCAAGTCTCAAATGACAACTGAACTGGCAAAGCAACAAGAAGAACATGCCAAACACCAGGAACAGCAGTTTGGACACTTAAAATCAACTGCTGAAGATGAAATTCAGCACATGAAAGCTGAAATGGATGCGGCTCAAGAAGCACTTTCTGAAGAATATGCCCGCTTGAACATGGAACAGGAAACATCATTACAAGAAAAAATCAATCAGGCCCAATCAGAAGCCGATCAACATGAGAGTCAACGTCTGTCCGCAGAGCAAGCTCGTCTTGATGCACAAGATGAAATGCAGCGTCTTGCTGAACAAATGAAAAGTGAGAAGCTTGAGAGAGAAGAACAGGAAAAACTTCGCTCAGCAGAACTGGCCGAAGCACAACAACGCATCGAAAGCGCTAATGAACGTGCTCAAGCCGCAGAAGTAGCCCGAAAAGAATTTGAAGATGAATTAGAGCAAGTTCGTGCGGAAACTGAAAAAGCACGTACCGAAATGGAGCAGTTGCGCCAGGATATGGCGTTGGAAATTGAAACAGAACGACAAGAATTAGAAGCGGCAGTGTTAAAACAGCGTGAAGACATGACACGTGAAATTGAAGCTGAACGTCAAGAGCTTGAAGCCGCTGTTTTAAAACAGCGTGAACAGCTGGAGTCTGAAAAAAAATCACTATCAGAAGAAGCTCAAAAGCTGGAAGAAGAAGCAGTCAAATACCAGCAGGAAATTTTTGCATTTAAAGAGCAGGTTGAAGCGTCAAAGCAAGAAGCAATAAATGAAGCAGAAGAATTGAGAGCTCAACAGGTAGAATTGAAGAAACAAACGGAAGAAGAAACTGAAAGATTAAAACTGCAGCTCGAAGCAGCTCGCCAGGAAGCAATGAAAGAAGTTGAAGAACTAAAAAATCAGAAAATCGAATTGGAGAAGCAAGCTCGAGAAGAAGCTCAGGAACTGAAAGAACAACTGGAACAAATCCAAATCAATAAAAAACTTCAGGAGCAATCCATTGCTCTGCAAAGAGATGAGTTGGAGCGAATGCAGTCTGAAGCTGATAATGCTCGCAGTCAATTAGAAGCTGAATCCTTACGTTCTCGCGAAATTGAACGTCAGAATGCTCTACTGAGAGCGAAAGAAGAAGCCCGTAAACAGGCTATTGAAGAAGCCAAACGTCGTCGTGAACAATTGTTGGGCAATACCCAGGAAACTACGCCAGCAGCCATACCAACAGTCCAGACAGAAGCAGCACCTCCTGTTTTGAAAACATCGGTACCTGATTCCTCTAATAGTTCAATTCATGATGATCTTAAAGCAGCTTACGATTCAATCAAAAAAGAAAATGGTGCTTAGAACACCCGATTCTTAAGCCCAAATATGCTTGATAACACACGCTATTCTGTCCCCGCAAAAAACATTGAAGTGGTCACTGAAATAAAGCGCAGTCGGTTTATTGCACGAATTTCTCACAGCCAAAATGCAGATGAAGCCTTTGCCGTGATTGAACAAGCAAAAAAAGATTTTCCTGATGCCCGACATCACTGTTGGGCTTTTATCGCCTGCTCTCCCCTATCAGCATCAGCCGTACGTTTTTGTGATGCAGGAGAGCCTGCGGGCACCGCAGGAAAACCCATATTAAACGTTCTTCAATACAGTCATTATGGCGAAATTGTTTGTGTTGTCAGCCGTTATTTTGGTGGTATAAAACTGGGAGCAGGCGGTCTGGTTCGAGCTTATAGCAATAGCACTCAGGCTGCTTTAGAACAATTAATCGTTAAAGAAATAGTTGAACTTTCTTCAGTACTGATTCAATTTTCATACCCATATGAATCCTCTATTCGACACTATCTGGAATCTATCAATGTTATGATTAGCCAGGTTGATTATCAGGAACAGGTTATTTTCAAATTGAGTATTGAAAAAAGACTCATAAAACCAATGATGGAGCATGCTTTAAACCTGTGTAGAGGTGAAATTGTATTGCTTAATTCAAGTTCGTTAAAGACTAACTCATTAAAGATTAAATAAACAATGCCTAACGTAAAAATAAAAAACTGTCTGGATAACTTTTTTAAACGCTTTATCAATACGGTTGAAGCTGAAACAGGCAATCTTCCCACCACCAAAAATGAACCTGATTGGCCATCAGACTGCCAGCAAGGTGATGCCTTTCTTTCTGAAGAAATGGTTGACTCAATTCATTGGCAACCCATACAACGTGAGACCAATAACGCTTTAGCAGGGCTTGAAAAAGCATTAGACATCGAAATTCATCAAGATATACAGGCCTTTTTTTGCCATTATTGGTCAGAACAAATCGAAACAATTTTTCAGCAAGGTAATTTGTTACTATTATTTGTCTGGAATCAGGCCGATATGGAACGATTAATAGAAAATCAAATCGGCCATGCATTAGGAAAAATCCGAAACAAACAAACATTGACTTTTTTTATTGCCTGTACCGATTCAGATTATATTATCAGCATTGAGAACGATTCAGGACAAGTGGTTCTAGAGCGCCCAGGCTATCCCATGGAAAAAATATTGGCTTCTAATTTAACTCAATTTATAAACGAACTGGAATACGGCAAGTTATCAGCCTAAGATAAGTTTATGCTTAAAGAATTTTTCGACAAACTCACATTTAAACCCGATCCAATTCGGCTTTATTCAGCAGGAATAACTGATGTAGGACGACGCAGAGATCATAATGAGGATAATTATCTCATTGATGAAAAGCTGGGCCTGTTTATCGTCGCTGATGGAATGGGTGGCCACGAAGCAGGTGAAGTTGCCAGCAAACTGGCTATTGAGACCATTTTTAACCATATCAGAAAATTAGACGACAGCTACAAACAAAGCAGCAAAAAAAGTACCAAACAAATCATAGAAATTATTAACAATTTATTACAAGATGCTGTTGAAGATGCTAATAATCAAACCCATTGCTACAATATCGCCAAAGGTCTATCTGAGGGCAGAGGCATGGGGACAACAGTGACAGGCTTCTTAGTCAGCACACCTGATGACACAGGGGTAAAGAAACTTTATTCTTTTAATGTGGGCGACAGTCGAACTTATTCTTTTCATCGAGGCCAGTTAACACAGCTGAGTACCGATCACAGTCATTATCAATTATGGTTGGAAACAGGCAAGGACGGTCCTCCGCCCAAGCATAATATTATCTACAAAGCCATTGGCCCATGGCGGCGAATTGTGGCTGAACAAAAGACTATCGAGATAAAAGCCAATGAACTCTTTTTGCTTTGCTCTGACGGCTTAAGCGATATGTTAGCCGATAAGGAAATACGTCAAATTCTTCATGACAACAGAAAAAATACACTTAAAATTATGGCTCATAGCTTAATTGATGCCGCCAATGAAGCAGGAGGAAAAGATAACATTACAGTTGTCATCGTCAGACCTTAAAAGGGATGCTGTTGAAAATTAAATTAAAATTCAGAAAAATTCTAATTTATTTATCACCGTTCACTTTTCAATAACATGCGCCGTTCTGAATATACTATAAGCTTTTAGATCAATAAAACATTTTCCTAGAGTACGCATCAAATGATACCAAAAAAATTATTGACTAAAAAAAACTTTCTGTTTAGTTGCTCAATTATTATGTCTTTAAGCTTTTCATGCTGGATGGTTTTACTCAATAACTTTGTGGTAGAAAAAGCGGCATTTACGGGTGCTGAGATTGGTATTTTACAGAGCTTACGTGAAGTCCCTGGTTTTTTGTCATTTACTGCTGTTTTTTTATTACTCATATGGCATGAACAAACACTGGCATTGATATCCCTTTGCCTGTTAACAGCAGGCATTGCTATCACAGGTTATTTTCCCACTACTTATGGCCTGTACGCAACCACGGTCTTAATGTCGATTGGCTTTCATTACTTTGAAGCCGTCAACCAATCACTGCAATTACAATATTTATCAAAAGCTGAAGCCCCAAAAGTGATGGGGCAGTTAATTTCTGTTCGAAGTGCAGCCGCATTATTGAGTTATGCCTCAATCTGGATCTTTTTTAATATCCTGGGCTTTGATTTTAAGCTCATTTATTTGATAGTAGGCGGACTCAGTTTTGTATTAGTGCTTTTTGTATCCAAAGCCTTTCCAAAATTTGCAGAAGAAGTACCACAGCATAAAAAACTCATTCTTCGTCGACGCTACAGTTTATTTTATTTACTGACTTTTTTTGCAGGGGCCCGACGACAAATTTTTATTGTATTTGCCGCATTTATGATGGTAGAAAAATTTGGCTATAGTGCTTCTGATATCGCCCTACTATTCATTGTCAATCATGTTCTGAATTTATACATCGCTCCTAAAATAGGTCAATGGATAGGCAGAGTGGGTGAACGCAAAGCATTAACAGTGGAGTATATTGGTCTGATAGTTGTTTTTAGCTCCTATGCCATCGTTGATAATGCCACTATTGCAGCTTGTCTGTTTATTATCGACCATCTGTTTTTTGCTATGGCAATCGCTATCAAAACCTACTTTCAAAAAATTGCCGATCAAGCGGATATGGCTTCATCTGCTGGGGTGAGCTTTAGTATTAACCATATTGCAGCGGTGATTATTCCAGCGGCATTTGGCATGCTATGGTTATATGATCCTGCCCTGGTTTTTTATTCGGGTGCATTCATTGCTTTTATATCACTGCTACTGACTCAAGGCATATCTTATGAGAAAAGTCCTATTTGATATGTATACTCGTGATAGCTCTCTGGCAACCTCAGTACAGACTTGTTGCTTTAATGATATGCCCTAAATATCGCTTTCCACCACTTAAAAACTGTGGACGGGATGATGGTTTCAGAGAAGCACTTATATTCAGTTAAAATTTATTGAAGTCTAAAATTGCCTTGTCAGCACTCTAAAAGCTTGATCTCATATTAAGTATTTATAATACTCAAATTTTTTCTTTTTTCTGATTGATCGTCTATATTTAAAATAATAGCATCTGCCTGGAAAAGGAAGAGAAGAGTGACAATAAACAAACATGAAATAGAAGTCGAAAATAAAAACGACCTCCTGTTTGGTGATACAGAGCATAATGCAGACCAGGATAAACAGCCAGTGGCATTCAATCATTCACCCTGGAAAATTATGATCATCGATGATGATAAAAGTATCCACAGTGTTTCTCAAATGGTGTTAAAAAATTTTTCTTACAAGAACCGTGGACTTGAATTTATTCATGGTTATTCAGGTGACGAAGCATGTAAATTAGTAGAACAACATCCTGACACTGCTATATTACTGCTAGATGTGGTGATGGAAACTGATACAGCAGGTCTGGATACAGTGAAATATATCCGAGAGAAATTGCAGAACAGGACCATCAGAATTATTCTTCGCACTGGTCAGCCTGGACAGGCACCTAAACACACCGTGGTGCGGATGTATGACATCAATGACTACCTGGAAAAGAGCAAACTCACTTCACAATATCTTGAGATTGCCTTGATCACTTCGCTTCGATCATTTGATGACATCTGCACTATCAACCAGCTCACGGCCGACAATGACACCCTGGACTCCATCATCAAAATTCGCACTCAAGATTTATCTGATGCTAACGCCATACTACGGCAGCAAATGAAGAATCAAGCACAGACTCATGAAGCGCTGCAAAGAAGTGAGACACAATTGGCTGAGGCCCAGCGTATTGCCCACATTGGCCATTTTGAATGGTCCAGCACCAATGGCAACATGACATGGTCTGAACAGGTTTGTCATATCCTGGCAACCACCGTGACAACAAATCAGCACACACTGACTGAATTTCTAAATTATATTTTTATTGACGATCAAGATTTAGTAGTAAAAACGATGGAACAGGCTATTCAGAATCAACGACCTTACGACATCGAACTTCGAGTACAACAGACCTCTGGAAATATTTGTTACGTGCGTCAACAGGGCGATGCATTGGTGGATACAGATGGCGATGTGACACGTATTGTTGGTACTCTGCAGGATATTACCGAGCAGCGTCTTGCGGAAATTGAAATGCGAAAGCTATCGACAGCAATTGAACAAATTGCTGATGGTATTATGATCACTGATCCTAATGGCATCATTGAATATGTGAACCCTGCCATTACGGAAATAACTGGGTATAGCCAAGAAGAGCTAATTGGTAAGACTCCGAACATACTGAAATCAGGTAAACAGGGTGATGTTTTTTATCAACGGATGTGGAAGACTATTCTTCAAGGAGTAGTGTTCAATGAAGTTGTTATTAACAGGAAAAAGAATGGCCAGTTTTATTTCGAAGAAAAAACCATAACACCACAGAAAAATACTCGTGGTGAAATCATTAGCTATATTTCCAGTGGTAAAGATATTACCGAACGAATGGAAGCTCAGGAGCGCTTACACCATCTTGCCCATCATGATTCCCTGACAGGATTGCCTAACAGAATACTGTTTGAGGATCGTCTTGCTCAAGCAATACTGCGTACTCGCTGGCAGAAGAGAAAAATTGCAATATTATTTCTTGATATGGATCGTTTCAAGGTTATCAATGACAGCCTGGGCCATAATATCGGTGATATAATTCTGCAGGAGATAGCTTTACGGCTTTCAGACTGTGTGCCTGAGGGTGACACAGTTTCCCGATTTAGTAGTGATGAGTTCTGCATCATCCTCAATGACATTGCAGCAGAAAGTGATATTCCCAAGTTGGCCAGCAAGATACTCATTGACCTGGCAGTACCCTTCAACTGCGAAGGTCGCGAGTTATTTGTTACCTCCAGCATTGGTATCAGTCTATTTCCCGATGATGGTGACAACGCCCAGACACTATTGAAAAAAGCCGATGCAGCCATGTATCACTCCAAACGAAAAGGTAGAAATGCTTTTCAGTTTTACACTACAGAAGACGAGCAAAAGGCAATAGAACGTCTGACACTGGAGTCAAGTCTACGACGGGCATTAGAACGCGACGAATTCAGACTCTATTACCAGCCTCAGCTCAGTCTCCCTTCTTGTCAGGTTGACAGTTATGAAGCATTGATACGCTGGCAGCACTCAGAATATGGCCTTGTTTCTCCCATCCACTTTATACCATTGCTGGAAGAGACAGGAATGATTATCGATGTCGGTGAATGGGTTTTGCAGACAGCCTGCACTCAGGAAAAGAAAAACCAGCAAGCAGGTCACTCTGCAAAAAAAGTAGCGGTTAATATTTCTATCCACCAGTTCAGACAAAAAGACTTCATTCAGATGGTTGAACGTACATTAAAAAACACCCGACTTGCACCCAATTATCTCGAATTAGAAGTCACTGAAGGAGTGTTGATAGATGATATCAACGAAACTGCAGAAAAATTGCAGGAACTGCATAATATGGGTGTATCTCTTTCTATCGATGATTTTGGTACTGGCTATTCCTCAATGAACTATCTCAGGCGATTACCATTTGATTTGCTGAAAATCGACCGTTCATTTGTAAATGAAATCACCACCAATAGTGAAGACGGTGCCATCACAGCGGCCATCATTACCCTGGCACATTCCATTGGTCTTGAGGTCGTTGCCGAAGGTGTCGAAACCACGGAGCAATTGCAGATTCTTGATAAACTGGGTTGCGACTCTATTCAGGGCTATCTCTGTAGTCCTCCGTTACCTACCGATGCATTTAATTCAATGGAAGATGATCTTTACCACACCTGGAAGGAACACTTAAGTCACAGCGAACACTAGCCTAACTTCATAGGAGCACCGCTCATGAACCCCAGTAAATTACAAGATATTCCAGTAAAAAATTTGAATATTCCGTTGGAGCGAGACGGGTTCTCACGCTCCCTGATTCGTGAGCTGAGCGGCTTGCTGGAAGAGATGATTGGACTGGATGAGGCCGCTGGCTTTATCAGTGTCGTGGGCCAGCGTATTGGATCTGAAATAGGGGGTTATTACAAAGAAGCACTACAGGTTTCCAGGCTCAACCAGCAACAAATCAGTGATGTGCTAGTGGATCTCAAGCTCCGCATTCAGGGTGACTTTTATATTATAGAAATCGATGAAAATAAGATCGTGATGGGGAATAATGCTTGTCCATTCGGTGACAAAGTCAAAAATCGTCCATCATTGTGTATGATGACATCCAATGTATTTGGCACTATTACTGCTGACAACAATGGCTATGCAAAAGTCGTATTGGATAAAACCATTGCACAGGGCGATCCGAGTTGCCATGTGACTGTTTTTTTCAAAGCGACTGATGAAGCAAATCTGGCCGATGGCAGAGAATACTACGAGGCTGGAGAATAATAGCATGTTATCAGAAACCTTCATCAAGATCACCAATGCCTTGCCTGAGCTGCATTTTCTACTGACTCATGACGGCACCATTATTGCGGTTAATCAGGCAGTGAAAAAAAAAATCCCTGAACTGAATTCTAGTGTTAATACTTTGAATTTAGATGATTTGATAGTGGATGAATCAGCAAGATTGAAACCGTTGTTACAAATGTGGTCACGCAGTCAATCGCCACTGCCCGCAAATATTGTATTCAAAACTGATGGTGGTATGTCCATTAATTATTTGTGCAAAGGCAGTGTTATCAGGCCAGCTCTTAACAATGAACCTGCGTTGCTCATGATGAACTGTATTGATAAGCATCAATCTACCTCTGTATTTATCACCCTCAATGAAAAGATTGAGCAATTAAAGCGAGAGATTAGTGAACGACACCGTATTGAACAGGAAGTCCGGTTATTAAATCAGGAGCTGGAAGAGCGGGTAAGGGCTCGAACATATGAGCTGGAGGAAGTAAATACCGAACTCAGCCGCTCCCTTGAAAAGTTAAAAAGTACTCAGGATCACCTCGTGCGTACCGAGATTCTGGCCTCACTAGGGGGAATGGTTGCTGGAGTTGCCCATGAGATCAATACGCCGGTTGGAATCTGCGTTACTGCAGCTTCATTCCTGGAGGAACAAGCTCATCAATATCACAGACGTTATAATGAAGGTGTGCTCACTCGTAAGGATTTTGAGTCTTTCCTTGATGAAGCACTGGAATCCTCAACTCTTATGCTTAACAACCTTAGCCGCGCCGCTGACCTTGTGAGCAGTTTTAAGCAACTAGCGGTAGACCAAACAAGTGATCAGCGACGTCATATTAATCTGAAAAGCTATATTGAGGAACTATTAATTAGCTTACAATCCTAT
Organism: Gammaproteobacteria bacterium; assembly: GCA_016744395.1. Taxonomy (GTDB): domain Bacteria; phylum Pseudomonadota; class Gammaproteobacteria; order GRL18; family GRL18; genus GRL18. The sequence goes on from JADGEK010000011.1 coordinate 62,913, forward strand.
TTTCATCATACATCCCACAAATTCAAACTCATTTGTCCAGTAGATATCAATATTGAAAGTTATCCTGGCGCCATCGCCCAAATCATTAATAATCTAATCAACAATTCAATGATTCACGGTTTTGAGAGTATTGATGGTGGTTTGATCACGATTGAAGTCACCTGTGATCAAGATAATATTCAGCTGCATTATAGTGACAATGGTATTGGAATTTCAAAGGAAAATCAGGCTTATATATTTGATCCTTTTTTTACCACTAAAAGAAATCAGGGCGGTAGCGGCCTGGGGCTGAATATTATCTACAATCTGATAACCAACAAACTAGGGGGTAAAATCAGGTTTACCAGCGAAGAACTTCAAAATACACATTTTTATATCAGCCTGCCAGTTTTGACCGATACCCAACAGTTATAAATTTTCCCGATGAGCCCAACTCACAACTACCTTACAGAGATGTGCAATACATTATGTCTATCATGCAAATTAATCACAATCCACTTCTTGCGCAGCACGTACAATCAGCTCTGCTCCATTTTCTTTTTTCCAGGCATTCTCGCTCAACACTCTCCTAAAATGCTTAGCCCCGTTGCAGGAATGCATCAAACCCAATACATGACGAGTCAAATGAATCAAAGGAACGCCCTTTATCATTTCCTGATCAACATAGTCAGCATAGGCATTAATGATTTCTTTTCTGGTCGGCTTTTTCTCATTAGAACCATAAAAACACTGGTCAACATCCGCCATTAAATAGGTATTATGATAAGCCTCACGACCTATCATTACGCCATCGACATGATCCAAATGACTGTGCATATCATTTATTGTTTTAATCCCGCCATTGATGGAAATGTGTAAATCTGGAAAATCATTTTTCAGCTGATAGACAAAATCATAACGCAGTGGCGGTACATCTCGATTCTGCTTAGGGCTCAAGCCCTCTAACCAGGCTTTACGAGCATGAATGGTAAAATGCTCACAACCTGCTTGACTGACCAGCTCAACGAGATCTTGTAGCTGTTCATAGTCATCTTCATGGTCAATTCCAATTCGGGTTTTTAGCGAAATGGGGATATCCACACTGTCGACCATTGCAGCAATGCATTCTGCCACCAGGTCTGGTGTCGCCATTAAACAAGCACCAAAGGCACCCGATTGCACTCGATCACTGGGACAACCCACATTAAGATTGACTTCATCATAGCCATATTGCTCTGCCAGTTGACAACATTTTGCCAGAGCTTCAGGATCACTACCGCCCAACTGTAAAGTCAAAGGATGCTCAGCTGAGTTATAACCCAGAAAACGCTCCAGATTATCTCCATGCAGGATGGCGCCTGTGGTGACCATTTCAGTGTAAAGCCATATGTCTTGTGAGATCAGGCGCAATAAATAACGAAAATGCCGATCAGTCCAGTCTAACATCGGAGCCAGGCTGACTTTTCTTGGATTTGGGTGTAGCATTGAACAAAAACCTTTCTATACTTTTACATGATTACTGAAATTTCTAATTGAAAAATCGGGTCATATGATATTATACTTTGCAACATTCATGAATCACAAATGAACATTCCTCAATCGATTCAAAACAGACAGTATCAAAAGGAAAAGTAACTGCATGACACGTTCTATCGGTGTTAACTCTTCTGTGAACGAGTATCGGTATTTTTTAAACACGTCATTTCTTCTCAAAACTGGCGCTTTAAGCCTTTTAGTGCTGAGTGTGTTTGCTTTAAGCACTTTGCTTGACTCTCAAACTGTTCATGCCAACAAAGCCCGTTCACAATTAGATTTAAGTGATCCCTATAAAAAGCAACGTAATCTTTTTTTGAAGGCTGAAAGAGCCTATAAGAAAAAGCAGCATAAAAACTATAAAAAATATTATGCAAAGCTGGACAACTACCCATTACAAGCCTATTTAAAATATAGAGAATATCGTAATAAGCTTTCCAGCTTGAATGAGCAGCAGGTTCTGCAATTTTTTAATGATTATGATGATACTCCCTACGAAGGTTGGTTACGCACTGCCTGGCTCGATAAAATGGCCAAGAAAGAACGCTGGCAGCAATACCTGAATGCTTATACCCCACAAAAATCCACAACGCGTCGATGCCATCATTTGAATGCACTCATTAAGACAGGCAACAAAGCTCAAGCTTTTGAGCACGTTGAAGCGCTTTGGCTGGTGGGTGAATCGCAGCCTCGCAGTTGCGATCCAGTATTCAGTGCCTTTAAAAAGTCAGGAAAAATGACCTCTGAACTGCTTTCAGTACGTATTAAGTTGGCCATGCAAAAAGGACGCACCAGTCTGGCAACTTATCTGGCTCGCTCATTGAACAAAAATGATCGTCAATGGGTTGCAGAATGGGTTAAAATTTATCGCAAACCTGCCCTCATCATCGATAATCCACTTTTTAAACAATCCCACCCAATGAAAAGCACCATTCAGGTTCATTCGGTGGAACGCATGGCTCGCCACCAGCCAGAAGCAGCCATAACATTACTTGCCAAACTAGAAAAAAACAATGACTTTACTCAAGATGAATACGATAAAATGTATCGTTCCATTGGTATGAAGCTGGCCTATCGCCATGGTCAAGGTGCCTGGTATTGGCTCAATAAAATCAGTGATGAAAATAGCGATGAAACAGTACAACAATGGCGTGCTCGCAGCGCTATTCGTGAAGATAACTGGCCTGCCATTACCAGTGCCATTAATCGTATGTCCGAAGAAGAGCAAAAAAACTTCCGCTGGCAGTATTGGCTCGCCTCAGGAAAAGAGCAACAAGGTGATAAAAAAGCAGCAAAACAAGATTTTTATCAATTGGCGCAGAACAGAAGCTACTACGGATTCTTAGCTGCCGATAAGATGGATATGCCTTATGAGTTTCAAATTGCACCACTCAATCCTGACAATGATTCACTTAATAAAATAGCTCAACACCCTGGCATTCTACGTGCCCGAGAATTTTACCTATTGGGTAGAACGACTGAAGCACGCAGGGAGTGGTATTTTACAACACAAAAACAATTTGATAATGATGATCGGGCCATTGCTGCCAAAATCGCTCAACAATGGGGTTGGCATAACCGCGCAATTATTACCATGGCTCACACTGATGAACGAAATGACATAGCTCTGCGCTTCCCGGTGTTACAAAAAGAGCGTGTTACAAAATATTCAAAAGAGCAAAAATTACAACCCGCTTACACCCTTGCTGTCATTCGTCGTGAAAGTGCCTTTGCCACCGACGCTCGTTCAAGAGTGGGGGCTCTCGGTTTAATGCAAATCATGCCCGCCACAGGCAAAGTCATTGCTCGAAAATTAAAAGTGAAATTCAGTAGTAAAAATCAGCTACTCAGCCCGGAAACCAATGTTCAGTTCGGCACAAAATACCTGAATATGATGCTGAAGAAATTCTATAAACAACCTGCTCTGGCCAGTGCTGCCTACAATGCAGGCGGTCACCGAGTGAAGGCATGGTTACCTGAAAAGCAAGAGATGAAAGCCGTTCGCTGGATAGAAAGTATCCCATTCAAGGAAACCCGAGAATACGTCAGTAGCATTTTGGCCTATACCGCCATCTATGAACACCAACTGGATCTACCCCAAACTCGCCTAAGCTCAGTCATGCCCAACGTGCCTAAAAAATAATATCGAATTAAAATTCAAAATTCCCAGCTCCGCTGGGTTAACCTTGTTCTTTTTCAATTCGCTTCATCATGCTAATCCAGTGATTTAAAGAATTATCATCATCAATTGCAATCATTTTACCATTTGATAGCCACAAGCCATCACTATTAAAGCTAAACATAAAAGTCAGATCAGCTCTTTGTGGTTTTGTTAGGAGTTCTTTATTGAAGTTATCCAGAATATACGGTGCTGAACTAGGGGAAGGATAGAAACTGAGTACCATGTGTTTTTGTTGATCATCCATTTTGACATAGCTGATCCTAAGACGCTCTGCAGGAATGTCCAAAGCCAACAAGGTGAAATATTTAGCAATACTGAAATCTTCACAATCACCTGCATTGCGAATCAAGCTTTCGATTGGGGTGGCCCAATAATCCTTTTTATTCCACAGTTCTTTATCTGAAACCCAGTTCATTTTATTGAAAAAATCATTCACTAATTTTATTTTTTCTTGTTCTGTTTTACCTAAACTATGGTGAATCAGTCTTTCCCAATCAGTAAAACGCTGGGCAGTTTGTTGATCATGTTCGGCATTGATATGATGATTGGCTTCAGCCATGAGAAAATTAAATTTATCACTGTGTTCAGCGTGAGCAGCAATACAACAAAAAGGTGCTGAAACAAAAGACAGTTTAACAACATTTAATGCCAAATATTTAGAAAATTTTGCAATCATAAAATATCCTCACCGAGTTAAAGCTTAGAAAAATATTAATGAAACCTGATTACAGTAGCAAGCATGAAACTGGCCTACTGTTTAGTCTATCATATTAATGAAAATAAAAGAGGTCAGTATTTATACGTAGATCATAGCCTGAACCAATCATTTTATTGCAAATAATTCGTGGGGGAAAACTGTTTATTCATTGGTATACTACATGGTCACCTTTTGTTAGCATGGGCAGTTGTTTTAAAATGAATCGAAGAGAATTAATAATATGAAGCAGTATCTTGACCTGTGCCAGCGAATTATTGATGAGGGTGTCTGGGTTGAAAATAAGAGGACAGGCAAGAAATGTCTTACGGTCATTAATGCGGACTTAACGTATGATGTTGCTAATAATGAGTTTCCACTGATAACAACCCGAAAAAGTTTCTGGAAATCAGCCATTGCTGAAATTATTGGATACATTCGAGGCTACGATAATGCAGCTGACTTTAGAAAAATAGGCACAAAGACCTGGGATGCCAATGCTAATGAAAATAAAGACTGGCTTGCCAACCCCTTTCGTAAAGGCACAGACGATTGTGGCCTCATTTATGGCAAAATCGGCAGAAATTTCCCAAAACCTGATGGCGGCAGCATCGATCTTCTGCGTCAAATTGTTGATAACTTATCCAAAGGAATAGACAGTCGAGGTGAAATCTTTACCTTCTATCACCCAGGTGCATTTCATATGGGATGTTTACGCCCCTGCATGTACAGCCACCACTTTTCTTTACTCGGTGATACATTGTACTTAAATAGCACTCAACGTTCCTGTGATGTGCCCCTTGGCCTCAACTTTAATATGGTTCAAGTCTATGTATTTTTGGCGTTAATAGCTCAAATTACAGGGAATAAAGCTGGCCAGGCCTATCACAAGCTGGTCAACACTCATATCTATGAGGATCAACTGAAACTCATGCGTGATACCCAATTAAAGCGCGAGCCATTTCCTGCACCGCAGCTCAAAATCAACCCCGACATCAAATCTCTGGAAGATCTGGAAACCTGGGTTACTCTCGATGATTTTGAAGTGGAAGGCTATCAGTATCACGCCCCAATCAAATACCCCTTTTCTGTATAATTATAAGTATTGGTATGACTTACACTCCGTAGACATCACTGACAGATGTGCCTGCTAAACGAGCATAATAACGTGCACGATAAATCAGTCTCTTTTGGCTATCACTGTCTTCAAAAGCGCTGCGATCATGTAAGACATTATTACTCACCAAGCCCATTCCTGACTCAAGTTTGCCCTGATAGTTATACTTTGAATCCACTTTAAGGAAATATTCCAGTCGTGCTAAGGCTTCCATTGTCACAGGCTCATTTTTCCAGATAACATTCTCCGTTCGGATGGTATAGCGCATGTGAAGATCACCTGTCACTGGATTAATAGAAAAAACAGGACCTGATTCCTCTTTTCTGGCAATCACTCCATCCTGACCCATTCTGGGAGGAATAACCATGACATCATTTTCCATCAACGCACGAATATAGTCAGGATTTTCGTCTCTTAACTGGAGATAAACAATTTCATGATCCATTAAACGGTTTTCACCACCTTCCGGGGCTGGCATGACACAATGTAGATTCAAACCATGTATTTGCTTATTCACAGTATTATAGTACCCATCAGTATGCCAATTTATTGCCCGGTTACTGTATGGAATAAAATTTTGTCGCGCTCCCTCATCAACAACCTTTAAAGAGGTCAAGCCCGATTTATCTGCCAACCAGTTATGGTCAAGCTCCAGCAATTTAAAGGCGCGTCCCATGGACAAAGGAATTTCAGGATCAGGATCATCCCCGGTTTTGCCCGCATAGACCACCATATTGGCCTTTTGACACAAGCTTAATAATTTCTGATGCTCAGACTCACTGAGCATCCTTGGATCATTTAGTTCAACAACCAGATCATCAAGGGATTCTGGGTAGCCCTCAAGCTTTATATCACGCCATTTCTCGTACAAATTATCATTATTCAAATCAAATGGCGTGGCTAACACTGCTGTTTTTCTATTACTTAAACTCATAGTAATTACCCCTCTATAGACAATAAAATGAGTTAAAAAGGCCTATAGTTATTCATAAAGAAGACATTGAAAAAATTAAGGGACTATTTAAATACAAAGATGGGTGAATAGAATTGATGAAGATCAGCTAAAAAAAAAATAGCCGACTTTATTGCTAAGATTTAAGAGAAGGGGATTAAAATGTGTAAAACCAAAGCTTTTTGCTCATAAAAACTCAGCCTTACATAAAAACGGATTCCAGAACAGCCTGAATTTTATCTTTTTTCAGTGGCTTTTCAATAAAACCATTCATATGAGCTGCACGGCACAATAAGCGAACCTCTTCCCCCCCCTTTCCAGTCAAAGCATAAATAGGCGCATAAGAGAGTTTTCTTTCCCGAATGATCGTTGTCGCAGCAAGGCCACCCATCTCAGGCATTTCTAAATCCATAAAAATGAGTTGAAACTGAAACTCCTCGCATAAATCAATAGCCTGTTGACCATTCTCCCCTTTCTTAACCTCTAGGCCAAAATAAGTGAGTAACTTACTGCCCATCATGAGATTGACCTGACTGTCATCAACAAAAAGTACATTTCCATTATATTGAGTAGGTTTATTTGTCATGCAATCTCTTAGATCAGTTAAAATCATTGCCTGGAGGGCTTGTTCCGAGTGTGAGTCACTAGAGCCTATAAAAACCTCTATAATGCGGCATACACGTTTAAATTGTAGTCTATGTCTTACAATATTCAAGTATTAATTTCAGTGAAATAAATAAAGCGACAACTAACACATCTGAAGAAGAAGGTCTTCTTTTTTTTGCTACAAGGATTAATCAATGCTAAACTTGAGGGATTCAATATAAATAGTTTATATAGTTATTTTATAATAATATGATAGATAAGCGACTGGAGATTTAAAAGATGGCAACAAATTCTAATACTAAATTAACCATTATTGCAACAAAGGGAACACTGGACTGGGGGTATCCACCTTTTATTTTAGCCAGTACTGCAGCAGCTCTTGGTAAAGATGTATCCATCTTTTTTACCTTCTACGGTTTAAGACTTTTATTAAAAGATACCAGCTCTTTAAAAGTATCTCCTATTGGTAACCCTGATATGCCAATGAAAATGCCAATGGGACCATCATGGTTCAGAGACATTGATTGGGCACCTAAAATACCTAACCTTGTTTGGCAGATTCCTGGCATTGAAACATTTGCAACCACAATGATGAAGAAAACCATTGCTAACAATGGTGTCGCACCTTTGGAAGAACTTCGTGAGCTGTGTCAAGAAGCAGAAGTTAAATTTCTTGCCTGTCAAATGACGGTGGATCTATTTGGTTTTAGTCATAGTGACTTCATCGACGGCATTGATTATGTTGGTGCGGCCAGTTACTTTGAAGAATCTAACGATTCTACATGTACTCAATCACTGTATATGTAATTTAAAATTGTGTTATAAAATGCAATAAAAAAGGGGCTGATTCAGCCCCTTTTTTATGGTCATGACAAATCTAAAACAGCCTCAATTAAGCCGATTTACGGCTTGAATTAAATATAAAGCGATATATCAGAATCCCCTGCAAAATCAAAAAATGCCGCAGCACCCGCATAACTCACCTCATCCATAAAGGTATTAATATCCATTTCAAATAAATCCACCGTCATTTGGCAGGCAATAAACTTAACTTCAGCCTCAAGACACAATTGGCGAAGTTCATCCAGAGGAGCCACACCCTTCTCTTCCATCTTCTTTTTCATCATACTCGTCACAAAACTTTGCATTCCTGGCAAGGCCTGAATCATGACAGGTACAGGAATCGGCATGGGCATTCCTGGGTTACCCAAAGGCGAAACTTGTAAATCCAGGTTTTTTTGCAATAGTTTCAAACCGTAAAAAGTAAAGAAAATTTCAACTTCATAACCTAATGCTGCTGCAGTTGAGCTTAAAATAAAAGGAGGATATGCCCAATCCAGTGTCCCCTTTGTTGCAATAATTGCCATTTTCCTGTTCATATACTCACCTTTCTACTGATTCAAATGCCTCATTGAAAGTCTCGCTCCAAATAAGCATGATTAATTCTTAACCGTTGTGGATGACCATAATAAATACGCACCCAAAAGCAACATAGGAAACGATAATATCATCCCCATTGTCAGCCAATCCATTGCAATAAAGCCCTTATCTCCCAAGTGTGCATCAGGTTGGCGGACAAATTCAACCACAGACCTGAACAAACTGTATAAAATCAGAAATAATCCTGAAATGGCCCTTCCTGGTCGAGGTTTGCTCGAATATATCCATAAAACAACAAACAGAAGAACACCTTCCAGCAGAAACTCATACAACATGGATGGATGACGTGCTAAACCCAATGGATCCGTTGGAAAAATCATCGCCCAGGGTAAATCCGTTGGCCGGCCCCAGAGTTCAGCATTGATAAAATTACCGATACGTCCAGCTGCCAGACCAAATGGCACCATTACAGCAATAAAATCAGTCACAGTAAAAAAAGTCTTGTTATTTTTTTTAGCAAACAACCACATGGCAAATAAGACACCAAGAAGCCCGCCATGAAAGGACATTCCACCTTTTTGCACCTGAAATAATATTAATGGATCTTGTAAAAAATAGTCCATATTATAAAACAATGTGTAGCCAATACGACCACCCAAAACAACTCCTAATGCGCCATAGAATAGCAAGTCATCAATTTCTTCATAAGTCCAGCTAACATGCTCCTGTTTACTTTTAAGACGAGCAAAAAACCAGAACCCCGCAAAGGCAACTAAATAAGTAATACCATACCAGTGTATTTTCAGAGGCCCAAGCGCCAGGGCAACAGGATCAATTTCAGGATAAGCAATCATCAGGTTGGGGTCACTCTTGATAGAAATGATTTAATATAGCCTGTTTCGGGCAGAGCTGGGTGGATTGGATGGCAAGGGCTCTGATGCCCCTGCTCTAATATTTGAACAAAACGATCCAGGTGGCGCGAGCAACCCTGAATTTGCTGCACCAGTGTTTCAGCAGGTAAATGATGAGAGCATGAAGCCGACACGAGCACTGCATCACGAGTACAGAGCTGCATTGCCATCTGATTCACTCTTCGATAGGCATTCAAACCTTCTTTATAATCTTTCTTTCGCTTAATAAAAGCGGGAGGATCAACAATCACAATATCAAATTTTTCTTTTTCATGGCGTAAATGCTTCAGCACATCAAAGACATTACCTTGAATGCTGGTAATATTATTAAACTGATTCATCTCAGCACTACTGTCCAGCCAGTCTAATGCTTGCTCAGATGCATCGACACAAAAAACTTCACTCGCACCTGCTGTCGCTGCTTCCAGCCCCCAGGCTCCGATATAAGAAAAGAGATCGAGCACTCTCTTACCCTTTGCGTAATGTTGAACTCGGGCACGATTCATACGATGATCATAAAACCAGCCTGTTTTTTGTCCCTTTTGGATATCTACCTGAAAACGAGTATTATTTTCTTCTATTTCAGTTAATTCAGAGAGATTGCCCAAAACCACTTCGCTGTATAAGTCCAGGCCTTCCAGCTCTCTCATTTTAACATCATTACGCATCAAAATTATCGATGGTTTAAGGACCTTTTCCAAAGCTTCTATCAATGCCTGACGATGTTGCTCCATACCTGCGGTCGTGATCTGAACCACCAGTGTATCGCTAAATCGATCCACAACCACTCCAGGCAACAAGTCGCTCTCGCCAAAGATCAATCGATAAAAAGGTTTATCAAACAACCTTTCCCTGAGTGAAAGAGCGATCTTAATACGGTGCACAAAAAGAGAACGATCCAGTAAAACAGAAGTATCCCGACTGATAATCCGAGCACTGATCAGTGAGTGTGGGTTGATATAGGCAATTCCAAGGGGTTTGCCTTGTTGAGATAAAACAACAACCTGCTCACCTGAAGTGAAACTTTTAAGCGGGCTTTTTTGAGTATCAATTTCATTGCTATAAACCCAGAGGTGCCCTTGATTGAGTCGACGTTCCTGACCTTTTTTCAGGTAGACGGGTGACAATTCATTACTCATATTTTAGGATTCTCTGGGTAGGAAACAATAGGCTTCAGGAAGCGAGGACATATAATAACACAGATAAGACTGACAGCTTAAGAACAAGAATCAAAAAAGACAGGAAAAATTTAAGACAATAGAGGTTATGACACCGATTGGTGACCAATAAAAAAATCAAAAGCAGGTTGGGCTGGAGCGTAAATTCCCAACCTCCTGTGGACCGCTGAATTTAAAAATTAATGGGCTTCACCCAGTGAAACAACATCTTCAGCTTGTAAGCCTTTTTGGCCTGTTGTCAGACTAAACTCCACATCTGAACCTTGTTTTAAAGTACGGTAACCTTCACCACGAATTGAACGAAAATGTACAAAAATATCATCATGCTCTTCAAGGACAATGAAACCAAATCCCTTAGCATTGTTAAACCACTTTACTGTTCCTACTTCACGCTTTTCCATTTTTTACATCCCTAACAAAGAAAAAATAACCAATGACCGCAATTGACGCCAAACGCCTTTATCTAAAGCAGAAGCCCAGAGGCAACTCAGAAGTAGCCCAAGCAAAAAAATAAAGGGTAAAAGAATGACATCCTGGTCACCGTCTAAAAGGCACACAACCTTTAGATAATTTATTTTATACGCCCATCATTTTGCTTATGCAATATGGCCTTATGAAAAAAATATATTTAGAAATGAATTTGTAGTACTGGTATGACATATACGTCAAAAAAACACTTTTTTTTAATTAAAATCAGGAAATCACAAAAAAATATCGATACTAAAAACAACGTTAGCTACCATCCAAAAGCCTTACTGAGCAAGGCGATTAGAAAAATAAAAAGCCTTTAAACGCAAAAACCCGAATGTAAATTCGGGTTTTCCTGTATAAAAAAACAGCCTGGATTCAGCCCATAAGTGCCACTTAAATTAAAAATTCATATCAAAGGAAGATTGGAAACGTGACTTAAATTCATCCATGGTAAATTGATGATTTTGCGTACCATGATGCTCAATTTTGATTGAACCTAATAAGCTGGCAATGCGTCCCGTAATTTCCCAGTCCAGACCATTCATTAAACCATAAAGCAAACCACTGCGAAAAGCATCACCACAACCTGTTGGATCATTGAGCTCTTTTGCTTCAACAGCTGGAATCATGATATTTTTATTCTTAGTAACAATTTCTGCACCTTCACCACCACGAGTAATAATTAAAGCTTCCACTTGATCAGCCACTTCAGCAGGTGTCATACCTGTTTTATCCAGCAGCATTTGCATTTCATAATCATTCACAGTCAGCCACGTGGCTTGTGCAATAAATGTTTTCAA
>JADGEK010000011.1:74815-76359 GCA_016744395.1 Gammaproteobacteria bacterium
TCATACGCATATGAGCCACAAATAAGAGCTGTCATAAGATTCCTTTTTTGATAAAGAGAGTGATTAATAAAGAATTTGTAATAAAGCGAGTTTAAAACTTTTTACTTTAAAAGAACAGGATAAGAAGCCAGACAACGATGGTATTCAGCAATGCTAAAAAGACAGCTGCCGAGCCCATGTCTTTTGCCCGACCTGAGAGTTCATGCATTTCTGAGCCAAACCGATCAACCACAGCTTCAATGGCTGAGTTAATAATTTCAGCAATCAATACAATCAATAAACAGGCAATCATCAGAGCTGATTCCAGCCCTGTTTTTCCAAGCCATAATGCAAGAGGTATTAAAATAATACCCAGAAAAAGTTCTTGACGAAAAGCGGCTTCATGCTGATAGGCCGCTCTAAAACCCTGCCACGAATAGCCTCCCGCAGTAATAATGCGAGCAATACCTGTTTTACCTGGTTTCATTTTCTCGATTATTCCTTGCGATTGGTCACACTATTCATGGTAATAATAATTTAAGTCCAGTTCTCTGGCGGCCTTGACATCATCCAGTCGTCTGACAGGTAATTCAAAGGGTGCGTCTTTTAACAAGTTCGGAGAGTCCTGAGCTTCTTCTCTGATTTTGACCATTGCATCAACAAAAGCATCCAGATCATCCTGGCTCTCTGTTTCAGTCGGCTCTATTAAAAAACACTCTGGCACTAATAGGGGAAAGTAAGTCGTTGGCGCATGGAAACCATAATCCAGCAGTCGTTTTGCAAAATCCATTGCATTGGTGCCGTATTCTTTCGTTTCCTTTCGCAGAGTCAAAATAAATTCATGGCTCGCACGACGCTCTGGAAAAGCAATTTCAAAGCCCGTATCTGAAAGACGTTTTAATAAATAATTGGCATTTAAAGTCGCGTACTCTGAAACGCGCTCCATGCCTTCTCGACCTAGTAATAAAGCATAGATATAAGCTCGAAGCAGGACACCGATATTACCCATCCAGGCCGAAAGATTACCAATACTTAATGGTACTTCCTGTTCCGTTATCCAATAATAGCCTTGCTCATTTTGAGCCACCATGGGCACAGGCAAGAAGGGCTGCAAACGTTCACTCACACCCACTGGACCTGCCCCCGGACCACCGCCACCATGTGGTGTCGAAAAAGTTTTATGTAAGTTCATGTGAATGACATCAAAACCCATGTCTCCAGGTTTGACCTTACCCAAAATGGCATTGAGATTAGCACCATCATAGTATAATAGCCCACCTGCTTTATGGATCATATCTGCAATAAGTTTTATCTTACGCTCAAAGACACCTAGTGTAGACGGGTTGGTTAACATAATACCAGCAGTTTGAGGGCCAATTATTTTTTCCAGGGCCTCTAAATCGATATCACCCTGCTCATTGGTTGGTATTTCTCTAACCTTATAGCCGCACATGACGGCAGTTGCAGGATTCGTTCCATGAGCGGCATCAGGCACAATGATTTCACTGCGTGCAGTATCCTTATTATGATCATGATAAGCACGAATCATCGCCACCCCGGCAAAT
>JADGEK010000084.1:0-9029 GCA_016744395.1 Gammaproteobacteria bacterium
ATGCTTCAAAGCATTTCTCTGCAAGAAGTTGATGAATACTATCCTGGAGTTGTTGCAGAGCTACAGTGCTTATTAGAAGATGAATCCTGATTTCTAGCATTTAAGGAGGCTCTATAACTACGAGTGCTATCAATTTGAATATTGATGAGATATACCTTAAGAAGGTTGGGTGTATAAGAAGTGCCTCTCTTGTGTTTAAGTTCCAATTATTGCATAGCCATTGCTTCTAAAATACCCACTTTAAAAAAGGGTTAATAATTGAAGATTTTTTTTGTCTTCAACCATTATTTATAATGACTTATATTCTATACTTATTTAAGCTAATGTTTTTTTATGACTGGCCGATGTAGGCTATAAGAACTATCACTTTATGTGACTGAGGTTTTAATGAAGAATAAAATTCAGCCAACACAAAAGGAAATTGTGCTGCGAGACAATGACTTTATTGTCTCTAAAACTGACCCCAAAGGTCGGATTACTTATGCCAATAAGATATTTGTTGAGTTTTCAGGCTATTCTCAAACTGAAATACTGAATAAGCAGCATAATCTTGTTCGTCATCCAGAAATGCCAAGAGCTGTATTTGACTTGCTATGGGACACGTTAAAGTCAGGTAAAGAGTTTAATGGCTATGTTAAAAATATGTCAAAAGATGGCAGTTATTATTGGGTTTTTGCGAATGTTACACCAAGCTATGACAACAATAACAAACTGATTGGGTATTATTCGGTCAGAAGAAAACCCTCTCAAGAAGCCTTGAATGTTATTATTCCGCTCTATAACACAATGATTCAAACTGAAAAAGCCGCAGGTGCAAAAGACGCAATTACTGCTTCAATGGCCATTTTATCAGATAAACTCGTCCCTTTAGGAGTTGACTATGACCAATTTGCTCTCACACTTTAGTGCATTAAGTCTGGCAAGATTTATTGGAATACTCTTAATTCTATTGCCTGTTTATGCCATCGTTCGTTATGGACTGGATCCCATTTTTATTATTGTATTGATTGTTGGACTGATTTTATTGTTTTTGCAAAATAAACAATTGAATTATGTGCAACATGTTGAGGATTCTATTTTAAGGGTTTCAAAAAATATGACCAGAGGTAAGTTAGATGATCGTATTTTCCCCATTGATTACAACAATGATGTGGCCATAAATACAGTTGCTGAATCAATTAATGATTCTCTGGATCAAATGGAAACGTTTATCCGTGAAGTCGATACGGTCTTTTCATACATCTGGAATGGTCAGTTTTACCGAACTACTTTACCTGTTGGGTTGCATGGTGTTTTTCAAAAAACGCTTATGGATATTGATACGACGGTTAAAGAAATGGAAAGCAGCTATTGGCAGAAACAAAAAGATGAAATGTTATTTGAATTAGATACTATGAGAAATTTGAGTCTGTTAGAAAATTTGAAGAAAAATCAATCAGACCTACAGCTTATTGCCTCTGAAATGACTGGAATTGAAAGTTCTTCATCAGAATCTTCTCAAACTGCGAGGGAAAGTGAGCAGACCGTTAAAAAAGTATTGAATAACATCAGCGAGCTCATTGCCTCGATACAAACTATGCGAGGCTCAACACAAATCCTAAATCAAGCCAGTACTGAAATTAAAGAGGTAACTAGTTTTATTGCTGGAGTTGCTGATAAAACTAATTTATTGGCATTGAATGCAGCCATTGAAGCGGCCAGAGCAGGGGAAGCGGGTAGAGGGTTTGCTGTGGTGGCAGATGAAGTCAGAAACCTTGCAGTGGACACCAAAGAGGCCACTGATAATATCACTCGCATCATCAAACAATTGGTTGAGTCCAGTACGACCATATTTAATGATACAGAACAGATGAATGAACTGTCTCAAGAGTCACATCAAGTGGTGAATGAATTTGAACAGAGCTTTTCACGTTTTTCTGAAATTTCACAAAGTACTCTTGAAGTAGTAGGTCATGCCAAGCTGGTCAGTTTTGCTGCATTAGCCAAGCTGGATCATATTGTGTACGTACAAAAAGCTTATCGAACTTTAGATTCAGGCCGTGATTCTCAGGAAGCGAAAGATGTTGAAGTGAATGAACAGAATTGTCGATTTGGAAAATGGTTACAAGATGAGTCTGGTGGTGGCCAATACAGTCACTTGCCCGCCTATCAGCAATTACAAACCCCACATCATGCTGTTCATCATAATGTTTACCAAGTCCTCGATATTGTTGCCAATGATGACTGGATAATGAATAAGCAATTACAAAATAACATTATCGAATTTTTCAAATTAACTGAAGCGAGCAGTGAAGAAGTCATAACGCTGATTGATGAGTTAGTTTCTCAGAAAAAACAATTTGAATCCACATCTAATGCACAAGGCGAAGTTGATCTATTTTAATTTTGAATATCGAATTAAAAAGAAGAATCAAATGATGAGCTGCTGTTTCTTCTAACTAACAAACAATTTAGCAACCATAATTTTAGAGGTTTTATATTACTAAAATAATGGCAGCTAAATTTTTTTGCTAAGGGCTTTAGATTTTAATTGATCATTCAACATTAAAAATTCAATACTATCTTAACTAAGCTTGCCAGGGTAGTCTGCGATACCAGGGTTTTTGCTGACGCCAATTAATTTGGGGTGATTGATTCTAGGGAGTTTTAAAACATTGTCTTTGCCTTTTGCACCGATGATATAATCACGCACAATATCCCACATTAAGCGACCTTCAGGGGTACGGCTGACGGATGCCCAGCCTGCTACTTTATACATTTGTTCGGCTTCAATGATATGGCCATTGTCCAGTCTCGCTTCAGTGATGCGTTCGTATATTTTCTTAGTGGGGTCTATGGTGTAATCCATACCTCCGACACGAACCATGTCTCCACCAGATTGTAAATAAGGATCGGGATCAAACAAGTTATCTGCGACACCTTCAAGAATTCTTAATAAATCATGGCCAGACATTTCAGCAACATAGGTTTCTCCATAGGTGATGGCACACTGCGTCATCACGTCTTCCATGGTGATCCAGTCACCACCCAGAGTGGTTGTCCCCCAGCGAACACCAGGTGACATGGCCACATCAGCTTTGTACTCATGCCTTAATGCGTTACATAAGACTTGATCCCAGGTACCCATAAAGTTACCACGGCGGTAGAGAGTACGATCGGCTATGGCCAGCTTTTCACTGAGAATTTCTTCATAGGTTTTGCCAACACGATCTTTATTGAAGAAATATTGTTTGGCACGACTCTCAATAATTTTTTCATCGTACTGAGTTTGGCGCATTTGTTTAATGTAGGCTGCCATCTCTTTATCGGCCGGTAGCCAATCGGTAATAATGGGTAGCATTTTATAATCCATAGACTTGATTTTGCCATCTTTGATATCAAAATCCATAACGCCAACGTATTTACCATTGGAACCTGCATTAGTGACCAGGCAAGTGCCGCCCTCGACATTTTTTACTTCAAGAGGTTTTGGCATGCCGTCATGAGTATGACCACCAAAGACTGCATTCAGACCAGGCACATTTTCTGCCATCTTGATATCAACATCCATACCATTGTGAGACAATAATACGATGGCATCTGGTTTTTCATTCTTACGAATGTCTTTGACCAATTCAATCATATCGTCTTCACGCAGACCAAAGGACCAGTCAGGAAAAAATTCTTGAGGATTGGCATTACCTGTACGAGGAAAAGCCTGTCCTATGATACAAATACGAGCCCCATTGATTTCTTTAATGACGTAAGGGCGAAAGGCATGACCTGAATCTTCATCATAAAGACCACTGCCATCAAAACGCTCAACCATAGCAGGATAGTCATCACTCATAATGGCATCTTCTTTGACCCGAACATTCTGACCAATAAAGTCGCCTTTGAATAACGCCACATTGCTTAATACTTCTTCTTCACGGTAGGTGAATTCCCAGTGGCCGACCATGACGTCCAGTCCCATGATATTGGATGCTTCAACCATATCGACACCACGAGTCCAAAGAGCGGTACCTGAACCCTGCCATAAATCACCACCATCAATGGTGAGGGTATTTTGCTTGCCTCCTGCTTGTTTACGCAATTGATTTAACAAGGTCTTTATGTGAGCAAAACCACCTGTCTTACCATAAATTTTGGCTACATTATCAAAATTGAGATAAGTGTAAGCATAGGCTTCGGGACTGTCGGTATTTAAATCCATCCATTTGAGTAATTTCTTGCCAACCACATGCGGTGGACGTCCATAGGCATCGCCAACCCCCAGGTTAACATTGGGTTCACGGAAAAAAACAGGATTTAACTGCCCATGAACATCCGTAATATGAAGAATTCGAACATTTCCTTTTATGGGTAAGTCATAAAAGTTTTTTGGCGAATTTTTACTTTTTTCAGCACGGGCAGCGCTTAAAGGTAATATTGCAGGAATGGTGGATGCAGCTGCACCTGTTCCAACCATTTGAATAAATTTACGACGATCAATGAGTGACATAAAATAACCTGTAGTCTGAGATATTTAATGAATTTTAAAGATGTTTTTATAGTATAATCTGTTTTTTTTAATAATATACTTTTTTATCGTCAATATAAGCCTATTTTATTAACTTCTAGTTCAAAAAACAGGCTAATAATGACTTATAAATTGTATTGTTATTGTATAAATAGTGTTATTGTTTTTTTTAATATTAGCTTATTGTTATTTTCTCTATTGTGTTTGTCAACCTTGTTAAAGGCATGGCTTTAGATGTAAATGCTTAAAACATATGAAGCTTGTTGTACTTATGAATATCTTATACTGAAGTTATATTTATGATTAATAAATCCTTTTTTTATTCTATTTTGCTGTTTATTCTAACTCTAAGTCTGTCTTTGGGATTGGCTTTAGTGCCTCATTCTGCCTCTGCTGACGTGGTCAAACCAGCATTAGTTGAAATCAGTGTGAAAACCAATGGCACTTACCAGATAGAAATACGTGCCAGCATTGAAGCACTTTTGACAGGCATTAATGCTCGCTATAAAAATACGAAAGAAGCTCCTAATGCACAGGCTTATGATGATTTGCGAGTTTTAGAGCCTGAAAAATTACACAAGGCATTTGTGCCATTTGAAAAAGATTTTTTACAAGAAATAAAAGTAGTCATTGATGGTCAGTCTATTGAAGCGCGCATTACTAAAGTCGACATTCCTGAACCAGGTTACGTCAAAGTACCCAGGGTCAGCCTGATTATTCTGGAAGGAGAGTTATCCACTTCAGCGCAATCATTATCATGGTACTATCCTGCTCGTTTTGGTGACAATGCGGTTCGTGTCCGTCAGGTGGATGAGGTGAATGAAAAATGGCACTGGTCATCCTGGCAATGGCTGAAAAATGATGAAATCAGTGAGCCATTTTCATTGACAGAAGTTTTTACTCAGCAAACCACGGTTGAAGTCTTATCGACATATATTGTTTCAGGCTTTGAGCATATATTACCTAAAGGTCTGGATCACATTCTTTTTATCCTGGGAATCTTTTTGCTCAGCAGCCACATCAGACCGCTGTTATGGCAGGTGACGATGTTCACTATTGCACATACTATTACTCTTGGTCTTTCCATGAATGGTTATATTGAATTACCTGCCAATATTGTTGAACCTTTAATTGCCTTATCAATCGCTTTTATCGGCATCGAAAATATTCTGTCTTCCAAACTGCAAAAAAGTCGTTTATTGGTGGTTTTCCTTTTTGGCTTATTACACGGAATGGGATTTGCGAGTGTTTTATCTGATTTTGGTATGCCTGAAAATGACTTTGCCCTGGCTTTAATCAGCTTTAATGTGGGGGTTGAAATCGCTCAAGTGGCAATTATTCTGGTCGCTTATTACATTTTTGCGTATTGGTTTCGCCATAGGCTGGCAAATGATCATCAATATCGTCAACTTATTGTGATTCCAGGCTCGCTTTTTATTGCATTAATTGGTCTCTATTGGACTTATGATAGAATCGTGCTCTGATTGACTTTGACGGTCTATTTCACCATGAATTTTTCTCTTCTTCAGTGATGGGCTTTTCTGGCAATTAACGTTATTATTATGCTAAAATCCCACGCGTCTTTATTTACCTGAAATTTACCCTGATTTATGTATTAAAATATATGGATAATGAAGCACTTAAGAAAGAAATGGCCTCTTTACGTATGTCAGCAATGAATATTCTGGCAGGACGTGAGCATAGTATTGATGAATTACGACAAAAATTAAGACGTAAGCTTGAGAAACATAAAGTCTATAAAGATGACTTTAATGATTTTAGCGATAAGAAAGAGCAGCAGGAATCCCTGATAGAAAGGATTCTCGAACAGTTACTTGATGATAAGCTCTTAGACGACAGTCGATTTACTGAAAGTTTTATTCGTTCTCGTGTAAAGAAAGGCTCAGGACCTGTCAAAATTCATCATGAATTGATGAACCGAGGAATTTCCAGTGAATTAAGCGGTAACTCTCTGGAGCAGTCTTATGAGTTTTGGCAGGAGCATATTGAAGCTGCGCGTAGCAAACGATTTGGTCCTCAATGCCCGGCAGATTATAAAGAACAAAGTAGACAGTCCCGCTTTTTATATCAGCGTGGTTTTAGTGGTGAGTTGATTCGCAGATTGTTTAATGAATTGTAATAAAACAAATGGACGCTGGTGAGTATCCAAAAAAAGTAGAGAATGTTCTTTTATTAACGAGAGCATTACCGTATATAAAAAGTAAAGAGATTAAGTTTTTATGCAAAAAGGTTCAATTAAAACAAGTGCACAGCTTCGTACTGCATTTCTTGAGTTCTTTGAAGAGCAAGGCCATAAGCGTGTTTCAAGCAGCCCTTTAGTGCCTGGCAATGATCCCACTTTACTTTTTACAAATGCGGGCATGGTTCAGTTTAAAGATGTCTTTCTAGGGCATGATAAGCGCACTTATAATCGTGCCACAAGCAGCCAACGCTGTGTCCGTGCTGGCGGAAAACATAATGACTTAGAAAATGTCGGCTATACCGCAAGACATCATACCTTCTTTGAAATGCTGGGTAACTTCAGTTTTGGCAATTATTTTAAACGCGAAGCCATTCAATATGCCTGGGATTTTTTAACTAAAGTCGTTGGTTTACCAGAAGAACGTCTATGGGTGACAGTCTTTGAAGAAGATGATGAAGCCACTAATATCTGGCTGAATGAGATGAATATTTCGCCTGATCGTTTTTCTAAAATAGGGGCTAAAGATAATTTTTGGTCCATGGGTGACACGGGCCCTTGTGGTCCTTGCAGTGAAATTTTTTATGATCATGGCGAACACATTGCGGGTGGACCTCCAGGTACACCCGAAGAAGACGGTGATCGCTACATTGAAATCTGGAACCTGGTTTTCATGCAATATAACCGGGATAAATCAGGTGAGATGACTGAATTACCACACCCATCAGTGGATACCGGGATGGGGATGGAACGTCTGGCAGCTATTTTGCAAGGTGTTCATAACAATTATGAAATTGACCTTTTTCAACACATTATTAAAACCATTGCTGAATTAGCGGACTGTAAAGATTTAGAAAACAAATCATTACGTGTGATCGCCGATCACATTCGTGCCTGTTCATTTCTGATTGTAGATGGCATCATCCCTTCGAATGAGGGGCGTGGTTATGTGTTGCGCCGAATTATTCGTCGTGCCATTCGTCATGGACACAAACTGGGATTAAGGGAACCTTTTTTCTACCAGTTAGTGGATGTGCTTACTCAAGAAATGGGTGAAGCCTATCCTGAATTACCCAAGGCACAAGAACAAGTAGAAAAAATCCTGAAGCAGGAAGAAATTCGCTTTGCTGAAACTCTGGATCAGGGGATGCAAATTCTGGGTGCAGAGATTAAAAGTCTCAAAGGTAAAATCATTCCTGGTGATGTGATTTTCAAATTGTACGATACCTATGGTTTTCCTGTTGATTTAACCGCAGATGTAGCCAGAGAGCATGAGCTGGAAATTGATCGCGATGGCTATGAACAAGCCATGGAAAAACAACGAGAAATGGCTCGAGCCTCCAGCTCATTTGAAATTGATTATGATGATGATATTGCATTAGACGGCAAAACTGATTTTGTGGGTTATGAGGAGCTGAATAATGACAATGGCAAAATTCTGAATATCCTTGTTGATGGTGAAATGAGCGAACAACTGGATGCTTCTTCCTCTAAAGAGGCTCTGTCCGCCATGCTTATTTTGGACAGCACCCCATTCTACGGTGAATCAGGTGGTCAGGTCGGTGATACGGGTACGATTACGACAGAAAATGCCCGCTTTAATGTCACCGATACTCAAAAAAATGGCGATGTTTTTATACATGTTGGACAGCTAGTGCAGGGGGCTCTCCAAACGGGAGAAACAGTCACATGTCAGGTGAATCATGCTCAACGCGATGATATTGCTTGCAACCATTCAGCTACACATCTACTTCATGCCGCATTGAGAACTGTTCTGGGAGAGCATGTTCAACAGAAAGGCTCACTGGTTGATGCAGAAAAACTGCGTTTCGACTTTTCTCATTTTGAAGCCATCAATGCTGAGCAATTACAGAGCATAGAGACTCTGGTGAATCAACAGATCCGAAAAAATCATTTGGTTGATACGACCTTAATGGACATTGACGAAGCGAAAGAATCAGGTGCAATGGCTCTATTTGGTGAAAAATATGCGGCTAAAGTACGAGTTTTGAGCATGAGTAATTTTTCTATAGAATTGTGTGGCGGTACTCACGTGAGTCGTACGGGTGATATTGGTCTCATGAAAATTACTTCTGAAGGTGGTGTGGCAGCAGGTGTTCGTCGTATTGAAGCCGTAACAGGGCAGGGTGCTCTGACTTATATTGAAAACAATGAACAACAGCTTGATCATACTGCATCACTACTTAAAGCAAATCGTGATTCAATGTTTGACAAGGTGTCGGCACTCGTTGAACGCACTAAGAAATTAGAAAAAGAGCTGGATCAGCTTAAGGGCAAGTTAGCCAATGCTCAGGGCAGTGAATTAAC
>JADGEK010000084.1:9129-17302 GCA_016744395.1 Gammaproteobacteria bacterium
AAATGTAGGAAATGTAGGAAATGAGTTAAATGACTCTATTCAATAGAGCATTTATTAATATAGAACTTTTATTTTGTTGAAGCAGTGATACATTGATATGGCTCTAATCGTTCAAAAATTTGGTGGTACCTCAGTTGGTACCGTGGATCGCATTGAAAATGTTGCCGATCGGATTGGCAAGTTTCGTGACAATGGCGATGACATTGTTGTTGTCGTTTCAGCAATGAGTGGTGAAACAAACCGCCTGGTTGAATTGGCTCATAGTATTGATGAGAAACCTGAAGCACGTGAATATGACGTGTTACTTTCAACGGGTGAACAAGTCACTATTGCACTGCTGAGTATGGCACTGAACAAACGTGGCATTTCAGCACGTTCCTATACAGGCACTCAAGTTCATATTCTGACGGACAGTACACATAACAAAGCCCGCATCTTAAGCATTGAAGAAAAAAAGATGCGCTCTGATCTCAATGGCGGCAGAGTCATTGTTGTGGCTGGCTTTCAAGGTGTTGATGAACATGGCAATATTACGACATTAGGTCGAGGTGGTTCAGATACCACCGCCGTTGCATTGGCTGCAGCGCTTAAGGCCGATGAATGCCAGATATATACCGATGTTGATGGTGTTTACACAACTGATCCACGAGTTGTACCCGATGCCAGACGTCTTGAAAAAATAACTTTTGAAGAAATGCTGGAAATGGCAAGTCTTGGCTCTAAAGTTTTACAGATACGAGCTGTTGAATTTGCAGGAAAATATAATGTTCCTCTGCGAGTACTTTCTAGTTTTGATGAACCCTATTTTGCTAATAACAAGAACGGCAATGAGAGTGACGGTTCGAATGGCACCCTAATTACTTATGAGGAAGATGAAATGGAACAGGCACTGATTTCTGGTATCGCTTTTAATCGGGATGAAGCCAAACTCACTATTTTGGGTGTTCCTGATAAGCCAGGCGTGGCCTATAGTATTTTGGGGCCTGTGGGTGACAGTAATGTCGAAATTGATATGATCATTCAGAATATCAGTGATGACGGTACGACTGATTTTACCTTCACTGTACATCGTAATGATTTCGTTGAAGCGAAAAAAGTTCTCAGCAAAGTCGCTGCGGATTTAGGTGCAAGGGAAGTGGTTGGCGATGACAAAATTGTAAAAATTTCGTTAGTGGGTGTAGGTATGCGTTCACATGCAGGTATTGCCAGCAAAATGTTTAAAACATTAGCGGAAGAAAGCATTAACATCATCATGATTTCAACTTCAGAAATTAAAATTTCAGTGGTCGTTGATGAAAAGTATCTGGAACTCGGTGTTAGAGCTCTGCATTCTGCATTTGGTTTAGAAGAAAAAGTATAAAATAGACGATTTAGAGTAAGAAAATTAAGAAATTGCATTTTTTTTTGATTTTCTTTAAAAAGAAGGTGAAATTTATTTTTTTTACCATTATGGTAATAGGGCTTGAGGAAATTTATTTCTGTAAAGCTCTTATCTTAGTGATCAGGGCTTGAGGAAATTTATTTCCATACAAAAGTGATTATCCTAGGGATGAAGCTGTAACTGGTACTAAAAGTAATGATCAATTATAAGTGGACGTTTAGCTTAATATTGCTGGATTACAAATATATTACTTGCTAAGTGTAAAGGAGAACCATAGTGCTAATTTTAACTCGCCGAGTCGGTGAAACATTAATTATTGGTGATGACGTACATATTACTGTACTCGGTGTGAAGGGAAATCAGGTTCGTATTGGTATCAATGCACCTAAAAATGTTTCTGTACACCGAGAAGAGATTTATGACCGCATACAGCGTGAAAAATCACCAGAAGATGACTCAGAAGGGAATGCCTAAGTTAAGATTGCATTTGAAACTATCTCAAACAGTCTCTGTCTGATGAGTAATTGAAAATAGTTTGATAAAAAGTCAAAAAAGACTTTACCTGAACGCCAACTAAAGGTATCCTAGCGTTCAAATTTTGGAGAGGTGGCCGAGTGGCTGAAGGCGCTCCCCTGCTAAGGGAGTATGCGGTTTATCCCGCATCGGGGGTTCGAATCCCCCCCTCTTCGCCATTTTCTTTTTCGTTTAAAGAACGTAAAAAAAGTGACTGAAAAAGTATTTAAAATTGGATACTTTTTTTATAAGTTTTATCAAAGATTTGGTTGACAAACCAGAGTTAAAACTTCATAATTCACCCACTTTTTAGACATGTATCTTGAATGAAAGATTAATGCTATGTTGTAATTGAAATGTTTTAAAAGTAACACACTGCGCTTGTAGCTCAACTGGATAGAGTACTCGGCTACGAACCGAGCGGTTACAGGTTCGACTCCTGTCAAGCGCACCATTATTCAATAAAAAAAGGACTTACAGTCATAACGTAAGTCCTTTTTTTTCGCCTGTCATTATCGTCATACAAATTCCATATTTCTTTCTACTCAAATCATTTTCCAAAGTCAGAGAAAAGAGCAAGCAAGGGATTAAATTTAATTCACTCCTAATACCGACTTATCTGAAATAAACAGAAAGTATTGAAGAGTTGTTGCCTGTTTTATATTTAACAGGTATTTCATCAGGAGGCTTCCCAGAAGCATTTAAATCCCTGTTGGTAGGTCATTATAAACCATTTAAAATAACACTGTCAGCGCTTATGGCCATAGAAAAGGGCTATCGAGAATCAACTCAAATAAAACGAGCAAACTAGACACCCATAAAATAAAACAAACAAAATCGAATATAATTCAATTTATTTATAAAAAAATTGAAATAGATATGCCAATCTAAAACAGAAGGGTATTTAGAAAATAAAAAAAGTTATAGCGTTCAGAAAACAATGAAATTAAAAAAATCATGCAGAGGAATGCCTACAAGGCTTTGCAAGATAAATTAAAAAGAAAAATGGTATTTAAAATTTGTGGGGATCCCTCAGGTTTGAAAGTAGGGACAGTCGTTCCACAATCCATTGTTTACGGTGGCTGTAGTCTTTACTAGTTATGGAATCAATACCACATAGAAATGTGCATCTGACACAGCGAGAGATGCAGTGATAGTATGGTGTGTCTGAAAGACTGATTTGTTGGCTTCTTGGGGTGGGCATTGATTAACTCCGTTTTAATCAGGATGGCCGTTGAGGGATTATGAAATATAATTGTACGTTATTCTATTGGTACTAGCCCGTAGTTTTTGCTCAGTTGGTTGTTAAGTTTTAGATGTCTGTTTTGTATTTTGTGTTTAAATTATGGGTGTCCATTACTACTCTTACTTTGATGCAAGGTTTGTATTGATATCTGCACCATATAGTTCAATCAGTGTCAACTTTTCTTACACTTTATTAGGGTGTATTTTCATTTTCAAGGGTATACCAACACTTTTTAGGTGTTTTGGTTAATATTCAAGCATTCTTAGTAATAGATATGAGTAAAACATATAAAATATAAGGTTATTGTTAGTATTTTTTACAAGCTGACAATTAGATTGAAATCATAAAAACTAAATTATTGATTTTATTGAATAAATTGTGGTGGCATGATGTATGCTTATTTGTATATAGCTATATTGTAAATTTATAATCTTACAGAGGTATATAGATCATGAGTATTTTAAAAAGATCATTTGCAGGATTTTCATTATTAGCCATGTCATCAATTGTCCTAGCAACACCAATACAATCAGATATACCAGTAATGAACCCTTCATCTACAGAAAATCTTTGGGCTTATTCATATGAAAGTAATGCAGACTATATCAGTAGTGCATCAGATTATGTTCGTTCTGGCGATCCTTATGCCAATGCTGAGTTTCAAGGTTATGTAACAGGAAAGTTTGGACCTTGGTCCACAGGAAATGACAGTTTTGGTAGTCATGGATTAATGGACTTCCAGAGTGTTCATGTCTTCGATACATACATCACATCAACTATAGATCAGACTGTCACTTTCACTTCTCAAGGTGATGATGGCCATTCGATTTTTTTTGATGACATTTTTATAGATGGTTCTGGATATTACCCTACATCTTATGTAGTTGAAGCAGTTTTAGATATGGTTGCAAACACACAATATAAATTGACCTATATTGGCGCTAACTATACACGTCAATTTGCGTGGTGGTTTAAGACAAGTGTTAATGGTGTGGGAGGAGCAGTCTCACAAGCAGCTAATATTTCAATGAACGCTAAGAGTATGTCTGCCGTTCCAGAACCTTCAGCAATCGCACTGATGGGCTTAGGCTTATTAGGTTTTGTTGCTACAAGACGTAGAATTAAAAAATAACACAATTTAGAGTATTGATTGATAAGAAGGCCATCTCATTTGAGGCGGCTTTTTTTACACTACTCATACTGTTCTCCTTAATTGTTTTACCACCCTAAATCATTACAGTTATTGGTTTAGGGTAGTAGATGGTAAAGTTGTTCTAGACTATACCTTTTATTTACCAATTTGTTTGCCGATTAATAGAATTAACACGACAATTTTCTCGGTTGGTTATATTAGTATTTCCTTATGGCCCAGGCAGATTTTTACGATTAGGTTATTTGGGGTGCCAAAGCCCACTCAATGACTGAATGAACAGGCCGGCTCACACCTTTTTGAATATAGTATCTATAAAAAGTGTTATCACCATTTAAACAAGTGAGCATATTGATACAACTAGGTTCAAAATCTTCCTCTTTGGTATCCTGCCTCGCATAGAAACCAGGTCGGTCTTCCCAATTATTACCATTAGCAAAATGATTTAGTAAAAGAGCTTTACCAATTGGAGGTGTTTCTTTCTGTGCGTTATGCCATTCAATCATAATTTTTTCCGTAGTTTGTTTAAGTAATGTTTTGTAGTTATATTATTTCAAGAAAAATACGAGAGATAATAACCCTAAAGCAGCTAAAAAGAGATGTATGTAATTGCTATATAGTTGCTTCGAAAAGATGGTTACAAGTTGTTTTATTGCTGTAAGATTATCATCAGCACCTTTCCTTGCAGCCCTGCGTAATATTATAGATAGTGGCCACCAAAATGGCTCAGCAATTTCATCCGTAAATTGATTTCCTTCAATGGTTAGCTGGCCAATTAAGTTTTGACCAGATTCTGAATGAAGTGACTGTTCTAAATCCTTTAACATACGAATACCTGACGTTATAATCATTCCATACTGTTTACTAATTATCCCAAATATAAGAGACATTATGAATATCGTCAGGGTTACTTTTATTCCAGATGAAGATATGATTTTAGTCACTGACTCAACGTTTCCAATTATCAACACGACAACACCAGCAATACCTGCTATGGTCCATGATGTAAATTTTTCCATTGATTCACCAACAGATATAAGATGGAGCCATAAAATTTCTTTTAATGTTTCTTCTGGGCTCATTTTTTTTCCGTTATATTTTTTTAGATTTTACTTGTTTTTATTCTTGTCCAGTTCATCAAAAACACCAGATTCATCAAGTTCACGCAGTGCTTCTTCTCTTTTTTGCTCCATGTTGGTGGTTAGACCTATTGGTTTAACTGCATCAAAAGCCCTCAACATGTAAAATAAACAGCCAGCGAATCCGATGAAACTGATGATTTTTGAAAAAGACAAGAACATTAAACCTAAACATAACCATATAATCCCTATATATAAATGCCTGATAGATCTATATATCAAGAAGGCTACACTGGAAGTTGACTTGTCTTTATTTTCAGAGTGGAACGCATCATAGTGTAGCATTGTATTAATGTTACGACTCATGCGTACTTTTTTGGAATGATGAGCTATTTTTTCACTAGAATAAGAATATATAAATATACATACTTTGGTAATAATTGCTAAAAGGATAGCGCCTAACATTCCTTGAATTATTGGTACCCAGTCTAATATTGCTTTTGTTATTTCTTCAATCATTATTTTCTCAGTTCTTTAATCAAAATGCGTCCGCAGCAATCCTACCCATATCAACAGGATCAGAAGTAAGTAGTCTCATTGTTGTCTCAAGCGCCTTATTTCCTAAAAGGTGGTGTATATGAGCTGCATCGTAACCTTTCCTCTTAAGCATTACTGCAAAGGTCCTGCGACCACTCAAAATGCTTGGTTCCCCAATGCCTGCCTTCCTCATAAGATTCTTCATGTGACGATTGAGTGCATCACATGAATAAGAAATTGAGCCTTTTTCAGTTTTCTTTGAAAGAATACCGAATCCAGAGCCCTTGTTTGTAAAAAATAGCGGTTCATCTGGGTCTAAGCCAAGATAATGATCAGGGTGATTACCTATACCAATGTGTTTTTTTAATCGATATTCAATGTAATTATTAGTTAATTGCCTGAGTTCTTCATTCTTTAAATAGATTTTTCGTTCTTCACCACTAAATGACTTATCACCTCTGATAACAAATTCTCTGTTCAGTTTTCCAGATTTCAGCATTACATCACCAACCTGGATTCGGTTGATCTCCAAAGTGGTGCAAGCAGTACCGAGGAAGAACCCAAGCAAACAAAGATCTCTTTCATGTTGAACACTATATTTTTCAGTGACTTTAAAAAGCCAATGTTTATCATTATTTTCAATCAATGGTGGTAATGGCATTGTAAGTATATTCCTGTTTAAATCAAATATAATTACAAATTACATCAGTATTATTGATAAATCAATATAAAATGCAGACAATCCACGAATTGATTACGGAAATCCTTAAACGAGAATTTAGCACCAAAATTTACTGCTATAAAGGAAATTATAAAAAAGTGCTGATATAAACTATCAACACTTTCTATAAATACGCTCATTAAAATGAGCGTATTCACCACTTAATGTGGCATACTACGCCAGTGCGAGCAGACGTCTTCCCACTTACCGCATCGAAAACGGGAGTAGGCCACGACATGAACCGTACGGGCATAACGAGAGTTGATATTCATTTGAACATCTCCAAACAATGGAGAGGGCAATAGACAAAACTGAAGGCTGGATATATAATAAATTCCTCGATTCGTTTATTACATAAACCTATCAGAAGACAGAGGGGTGTCCTCACTTCCAATGTCTTTTTAATTGGCCAAGTATTGGCGTACTTGGTCAATTTTTCATTAATTCTTCAAATTTTTCATTCCTTACTAAATATCTAT
Source organism: Gammaproteobacteria bacterium (assembly GCA_016744395.1). Classification (GTDB taxonomy): domain Bacteria; phylum Pseudomonadota; class Gammaproteobacteria; order GRL18; family GRL18; genus GRL18. Next base: position 16,236 of record JADGEK010000084.1, read on the forward strand.
GTTGTGATTATTGATAAATAAAACACAAGATGTTGTGTCAATATGTGAAGATCGTAGTTTTTTAAGATGATAAGGTCAAGCTGTTTGTTTTAAAAAAAAAGGCTTTTTTATGTCAAATAATGTGGACATTTTTAAAAGTTAGACAGGGCAAGGGATGTAGAAAATTTCGTATATTGATTAATTTCCCACAAAAAATAATACCAACCAATAAAATCAAACACTTGTATAATTGTAAATGTGGGAAAATAACTGGTTAAACTATTGATTTAAAAGAATACTAATAGAGGCTACGAACCGAGCGGTTACAGGTTCGACTCCTGTCAAGCGCACCATTATTCAATAAAAAAAGGACTTGCAGCAATAGCGTAAGTCCTTTTTTTTCGCCTGTCATTATCGAAATACAATCCCATATTTCTCTCTACTCAACTCATTTTCCAAAGTCAGAGAAAAGAGCAAGCAAGGGATTAAATTTAATTCACTCCTAATACCGACTTATCTGAAATGAACAGAAAGTAATGAAGAGTTGTTGCCTGTTTTATATTTAACAGGTATTTCGTCAGGAGGCTTCCCAGAAGCATTTAAATTCCTATTGGTAATGCATATAAGCCATTTAAATTAATACTGTCAGGAAGCGCTTAGAGGCATAGAAGAAGGCTATCGAGAATCAACTCAAAGCTGGAGAAAACTGAGGGGTTTAAACGGTTGGCTGATGTTATTGATGGAGTGATATTTATTGATGGCGAGAAATAAGAAGCAGAAAATCTGGATAGTAAATTTTGTTTTTCTCTTACTCCCTTTCTCCTCTAAAAAAAGAGAAAGAAAGCAAGTGAAATACAATTAAAACAGTCTCTAAACCACCTTAGAATTATCTATTGTGTTTTTTTAGTCAATTCTTCACCAAGGTACTGCCATGTTTGTACTACGGAGTCTGGTGTTAAAGAAATACTACTGATCCCCTGGTCAACTAACCATAGAGCAAACTCTGGATAGTCAGAAGGTCCCTGACCGCAAATACCAATGTATTTATTGTGTTTACGGCAAGTTTCTATCACGCCCTTGAGCAGCTT
>JADGEK010000012.1 GCA_016744395.1 Gammaproteobacteria bacterium
AGGTTTCTGTCATTTTGATATTGAGTTTGATGTTTTTCCGTGAAGTATTCACTGAGCAATTTGAATCTATAACAGATTGCTCAGTGAATACTTCACAACTAAAAGGAAAATCAATGAAAAATTCAATAGTCCAATCTCAAAATCTTTTCGAAATAAGACCATGCAGTCTTAATATCGAAGTTGAACAATGCAGTCTTCAAGAAGCATTGGGGTCCTTTGACTATAAGAACGGTTTGTCACAAAGCTTCTCTGTAGCCCTTGATACTATTGGCTGACAGAGGAAATATCTATTTTGAAATAATGCCATAAAAAATCATAACATATTGAATTTTATATTATATTTTTGTATGTGAAATTCACACTTTCAACAAGTAGTTTATTATTCTCAAATTGAGCTTTGTAACTGCTTGAATTGTCCTTGAATAACCGACTTTTCCTGAAGAATTATTTTATTTTCATTGTCCAATATAAATATTTTGTTATTAGCCTCTTTTAGTTCAATTTCAGTTTTTTCTATTGCTTGCTTGAGTAAGCCGATTTCTTTTTCTGATTCTGTCTGGTGCTTGGATAAAGAGTTTACCTTATCCTGAAGAATATGGCTTTGTTCCTCTATGTTTTTATTTTGTTCGACTAAAGATCCGTTTTTTTCATCTAGTCTGTCAATGTTTGATATTTTTTTATTCAATCTAAGCTGTAGTGATAGATTTTCGGATTTTAAATTATCAATCAATTCCAAGTGTTGAGTTTTTTCAGTCTTTAGCTCAGTTAATTGTTTGTCAGAATTGTTTAACTGTCCCCTCAAATCTTGTATTTGTCCCTGCAAGTGCTGATGAGTTATATTAGATTGTTCACGTTCCTGTTGTCTGTCTTCTGCTACTCTTTGTTGATAATGCTCAAAATGATCGCGGACATCACGATTTTCCTGTTTTAGTTCTTCTATAGTAGTCTTTAATTCATCTACTCGTAAACGAAATTCATCCCTTTCTATTTCAGTTCGAGTGGCTCTGGTATTTAATTCATCCAGAACCAGTTTAACAGAATCTTTTTCTTCTTCGGTTGTTTTAAGTTTCTGGTTGAGTTCATCATAACGGGAAGTGAGTTGTTTATAGGTGTTGTTGATTTCATCCAGCTTATTTTTCTGTTCTTTTGATGCTGTGTTGAATTGTGTTTGGGCCTGTTCTATCTTCTGATCTGCCATGCTTTGCACTTGCTCATACAAAGATTTCACTGATACTATTAATTCTTTAGGAAGTCCTTCGGGAGATGCTACGCCAGTATTTTCTGATCGCCAACGCTTTAACAAGGGCGCAATAGTGCTTTTGCTCCCAGTTCCCAGATGTTCACGAACTCTGTCTACCGTGGGTTCTTGATTATGGCTTTTAATTACTTGTGCTGCTTTAGCTATATCGATGTAGGTTACTCCGGTACGAGCCATAATTTCCCCTCAGATTTTTTAGTAACATAATACGTATTATGTAATATAACACTATTATTACACTAATTAAATATTTTAAAGCCCAATAATTAACCTTTGATAATGACGCATACCATTAATCAGCTTCTTTAAGTATTCCTCGGGTTCATTAGCCCCCATACCTGGCACAAATAGTATTAATTCTTTGGTATTCTTCATTATCATCCCCTCTTAATTAATATTTTCCTATCTTATTTTTAATTCTATTCCTTCATTATGTTTCATAATTACATATTCCAAATTGCTTCAATTAAATATATATTATTAACACCAACTTTGTTCATTGTTTTGATCTAAATTCAGACTTTATTTTTCGTTTCCAATGGACTCTTTGTTCTTAAATATTTCACCAGAGCCAGCACCACAGGCAATTACCGTTCGCATCGCTGAATCCAACGGAACATCAGGATATAAAATTACCTGAGATGCCTGTACATGGTAGATATTTCCAGATGTTGGATTAGGACCTGTTGGCATAAAAATTGTGTAAGTACCATCGGAATGCTTATCAGTGATGAGAGCTGTCACCTCGGTTTCACACTGTTCACCAAAAATTTTTACTTTAGCCACTTGACCGTTCATAAAGGGAGAACTTTCATTTTGACCAAAGATCTGGACCACCACTTCCTTTACTAATCGATAACCAGGAGCTAGTTTAATCAAAATTTCATCGAAGAACTTATGAAAAAATCGTCCAATGGTCGTTTGCACCACCATACCAACAAAAAAACATGCCAGTATAATGAGTATTATCACTATCGTATCAGCCAGAAATTCGGGTATATAGTAATGCTTCAGCGCATAATTGGTTAGTGGTTGAATCAAATCTGTTACAGTCTTAAACAGCCATTTAAGAAAGAAAGCAATGATCACTACGGGAAGAATAACGACAACCCCGCCAAATAGAGTTGTTTTAATAAATTTTTTCAATTGAAAAGGTCTCATCAATTCACCGTTAGATTATTTTTTATACTGACTGATTTTTTTTACACTGTAATGACATAACACGTGCACCATTAGTTATTCAAAAATGAGCCTTTTCCAATTAGGCTGATATTATATTTACGCTGTGAGTCCAAAATCGCATCGTTGGTTTTTTCATTAAATAATTACTTGTATTAAACGATAGGTTCTGGACAATACTTACGACGTTCACATTTAAGGCAATACTCCCCAATCCAGAAAGTATCGAACCAAGACTCCAATTGAATAACGCTTTCCTTATCCTTCACTAAAGCACCAAGTTCTAAGTTACGCCGGTTTATATTTTTAACGCCTAATCCTGCCCCTGTAAAATTAGCTGAGCCAAAATAAGCAGATTCACCATCCACTAAGACCATTTTCCAATGGCTTCGTGGACAAATCTGAATTTCAAGATGTTGCTTCAGCAGTGAATATTCATTTAAAGTGTTTTGAAATGATGTAGACATTTTATCCGCGTGAATGATTCGGAAGTTGACACCGTTATCTCTTACCATGCGATCAAATTCATCCAAAATGGGTTTGTAACCCCGTCTTGCTTTAATATGCATGTCTTTTAGATTAGCGGTGGTAATCCAAACCCGTTCTCTGGCTTCCAGTATCAGATCTTCAACAACTCTTTGATGCATATTTTCATGATTTAAAATTTCCATCTGTATCTCATACCCAATTGCCAGATTTTTGTGTAATTCAACTTCTTCATTTAATCGTTCAATCGTTTCACACGGCACCGTTGGTATTTTTTTCAACTTTTATAGTGTTTATACTAGACAGCTCTAAGCACATCATAGCGTACATATTAGGCTCCTAAAAGCTTATATTAATTATATCCAGTCTCATTTTTCCTACAAATCTGTCTTTGGTTCGTCTTATTATCTTAGAATTCATCCTTTTGAAGACTTTGCTCAGTATCAACTTTTAACTCAGTAAACTGCTTAATCTAATTTTTATATCTTCAATTAAGGCAATTACTTGACATTAATACAAGGTTATTCTACACCTAAAGTGTGACTGTATTTTCAATTCATCAAATAGACTTAGTCACTTATTCATTACTTTTTAGGGCCGCGGAAATTAAGGCAAGTCTTGCGTTTCTGTTCTTAATTAAGGTGTTTCTTCAATATTATCATTATCAATGAAAAATGAAGGGAATACATAATGAAAAGCAAACTAATCAATACTCAATGTAAAACAATTTTCTCCCTCACTCTCCTTTTTTTGTTTATTCTTTGTTTTACGCCAATGGTCTATGCAAAAAATGATACAAAAGCCTGTATCAATATGGCCAAAAGTGGATTATTAAAAATTTCTGATGATCGTTCAAAACGTTTTCTTGGCAAAGTAGATGAAGATACTGCTCGTTGTCGTGGTGATGAAAAACCAATACCGTATCTCGATACTCCCTGGGTAGACTGGTCTAATTATTACTCCACAGGTGATAGCAGTAGCCGTTTTGAAGGGCAAGAAGCCATTACCAAACTAGGGAAACATTTATTCCCAAATGGTCGAGGAATTGATGGCTCTTTAATTGATCTAGAATATCAACGTATAGAATTAATAAAATTTAACCTCTTTGATCAGGACACTTATACTGACTACATTTTAGGGCGTGATGGCCAAGCAGGTTCAACGTTAAAATACTGGGATGAAATGCGTCTGCCTCCTGAGCATTTGAATTATCAGGACGTAGGTGGTAATGACAAACAATTATGTCAGGGGGATTTGATTACCCACAGAACACTGACAGGCATTTGTAATGATTTAGTCAATCCACTGATGGGCTCATCAGGAATGACTTTTGGTCGAAATATGCAATTTGAAACCACCTTTCCAAGGCTTGGTTTAAATCAGTTAACACGTAACAGACATGGGCAACGAATCAGTTTGCTTAAGCCTGATCCTCAATTAATCAGTCGAAAATTATTTTCCCGAGAGCAAACATCTGGCAATGGTTGCCATCAGGGAATGGGTGATAAAAACTATTCTAGCAACGCCAATTGTGATTATCTTAAAGCACCCTTTTTTAATGTTCTCGCCGCTTTCTGGATTCAGTTTATGACTCATGACTGGTTTTCCCACACCATTGAGGGTCATAATAAAAAAGAATTAACAACCGTAGGTTGTTCCTCAGCCGAAGCCCGAGCCTTAGGCTGTCGTGAAAAGGATAGACGGGAACCTTCTCTCTATGCAAAAACGACAACGCCTGAAACCTTCACAAAGGATGGTCAAAGCTATAGTAATAGAGCAGCAAAAACAACTCATAATCAGGTGACAGCCTGGTGGGATGCTTCGCAGATATATGGCCATGATGAAAGTTCTCTAAAGCGGGTACAACGTGATCCCAATGATCCTGCTAAATTACTGCTTATTAATAATTATCTGCCCTTATTGCCCACTTGTGACACATACACAGAAGACTGTCCCGTACAATCACAATGGCAAGGTCAGGAAGCTGCGGGCTTTCCTGCAAACTGGAGTATTGGTACTAGCTTTTACCACAATTTATTTACTCGTGAACATAATTACTTTGTTGAGCAATTCCGCATAATGCAAAAACAATCACCTGAAGTAGATTCTGGTCTGAGAGATCCTTTGGATGCAAAAGTCGTTATTCGTCTAAAAGACGTTGATGATGAACGTTTGTTTCAAGTAGCACGTTTAGTAGTTGCTGCTGAAATTGCAAAAATTCATACTATTGAGTGGACCACACAATTATTATATGACGAACCTTTATTTGCTGGCATGAATTCAAATTGGTACGGCTTGTTTAATCATGAAGAAGATCGAGTTTCTAAAATTCTCAAGCGCTTATTCAACAAGGATGAAAATATACTATCCCGTAAATCAGCCAAGGCAGCAGGTGGTTTGGTTAATTCTTCCAATCCCAAGAAGGCCAATTCAATATATTCGGTATTAGCTTCTGGTGCAGGTATTTTTGGGATTGGTAATCAAAAAATGAAAGGATTTTTATGGTGGAAAAAAGATGCCTGGGATTTAAATAATCTGGAAGAGGATGTGAATGGTGGTATCAATCATTTTGGTTCGCCGTTTAATTTCCCTGAAGAATTTACCTCAGTTTACCGCTTACATGCTCTTGTACCCGATTTAATTGAGTATCGTGAAGTTAACAAGCCAAACAAGATCGCTTTAAAAATACCAGTGTTAGATACTGTCAGAGGTAAAGCCACGGACATGATGCAACAACGGGGTATCGACAGTTGGGCCTTAAGTATGGGACGACAACGTTTAGGACTTCTGCATCTAAAAAACCAACCCTTATTTTTACAAAACTTACCGATGCCGCAGCTTAATTCTAAGACTAAAAAACTGGATATTGTAGCCTTAGATTTAATTCGTGATCGGGAACGTGGTGTGCCTCGGTTTAATGAATTTCGACGCCAGATTGGTCTTAAAACCCTAAACAGTTTTGATGATTTTATTGATCAACGTCTTGACAAAAATAGTCCACAACGCAAGCATCAGGAAGAAAATATCATCCAGATGCGGGAAATTTATGGTACTCATACCTGTGATGCCAGTAAAATTATTTCAACGGTGCAACGTAATAAGGATGGAAATTATATTAATGACTGTCTTGGTCATCCTGATGGTTCGGTTGTTGATAACATAGAAGATGTCGATAATGTTGTTGGTTGGCTATCTGAATATACACGGCCACATGGTTTTGCTATTTCTGAAACACAATTTCATATTTTTATCATTAACGCCTCACGTCGACTTTTCAGTGATCGTTTTTTTACTTCCAGTTTTCGTCCTGAATTTTATTCAACTCTGGGTTATAACTGGGTACTCAATGATGGTCAGCTTTCTGAGTGCCCCTATCCTGTTAGTACTATGAAAGATGGTGAAAAAGTCTGTCAGGAGCCAGATAAAATTAATGACCATGTGATGAAAGTATCTCCTCTCAAACGGATCATGATGCGTAATATTCCAGAGCTTAAAAAAGAATTAATGGCAGTGAAAAATATTTTTGACCCTTGGGCAAGAGACCGAGGTGAATTTTATTCACTGGAATGGAAAGCACGTCAGGGTGCTGAAACAGATTCGGCTTTTTCTCAATAATACAGTTCTCAATGAGGGTCTGAATGATGATGAATCAACAGACAGTTTGGTGCTATCAATTACATGTCTCATACAAATTCCTACTACTGATTGTATTAACATCTGGATGTAGCAGCACTGGAAATGATGCAAGTATTGAGCAATTAGAGGCTGAAATGAATCAGCGTATTGAATTAATTTCACGTTCTGAAACTGAAGTGAATATTGAAAGTCAGAGTAATGAAATATATGGAAATGTATTACAAAAAAAAGTAATACCAAGATTTAATCAAGCAAAAACAGTCGCCTGCCTGAATGCACACTTTCAGGTTCATGATAAGCTTCCTGAAAATTTACAGCATGGGATCTTTTCTTCAGCAAAGAATTATCCCGCTATACTACGGTTTGCTAACGCCACAAATCATGATGATTCTAAAAAAGACATCCGAGGAGTATCAATCAGACTTTCTAATGTCGAGGGAGATATACTTTGGGGGCAGCCAGGAATTCAGGACTTTATTTTTAATAGTTATCCAGCCCTGTTTGTCGCCACACCAGAACAATTTTTAGAATTTATTCAAGCCCGTCAGGAAGATGCCAAACTCAGTTTCTTTTTTAATCCTTTTAACCCACATCTTAAATCCTTCTGGATTGTTTTCAAGGCTCGGGAAAAACATAAGAGTCTGTTTGATATCCGTTATTGGAGTACCGTCCCATTTCAGTTAGGAGAAGCCACTGATCAGGTGGTGAAATATTCACTCATACCCTGCTCTGATTATACGACCAAGAAAGTAGTGAGCCCTGGTGAACATCAATTCCGAGGCGCCATGAAAAAACATCTAAAACAGACTCAGGCTTGTTTTTATTTCGCCGTTCAACCACAAGTTGATGTTCAAACAATGCCCATAGAAGATGCATCTGTCATCTGGGACGAAACAGTTTCACCCTTTCAAAAAGTGGCGACAATCCGTATTAGTGAGCAGAACTTTGATACTCCTGACGCTTTGAAGGCTTGTGAACAGAGCAGTTTTAATCCCTGGCAAAGCCTCAGTGCACATAAACCTTTAGGCAAAATGAATGCAGTACGCCGTAGTGTTTACGATAAGGCTGCAAAGCTTCGAGGTTCTGGTTTCAAGTGATTATATTAGAGTGATGCGTTTAGAATGATTGGTTTAACATTTATTAAAAATTCATACCATGGAGTATTCGTCATGCATAGCACCGTTGAATTATGGTTAGGTAAGTCCAGAGACGAACTGGATGAAATTTATCGAAATGCCATCCCTGGAGAGATTCCTTCAGGAGATACACGTGGTACGGCTATTCTTAGTGGTTCCGTTTTTTCTAAAATAATCGCTCTATTGGCTCGTATTTTTTTCTGGCAGGGAAAAGTGTTTGATTTATATTGTCCCTGTGGCCAGGCTGGGCTGCTTGTTAATAAAATTACTCCCTTTAGTCTGACTTTTATTGTGGCCAAAGTGTATAAAGAGAATAGTTGGCTTGACGAAAAAGACACGATAGTTATTGATTACTCTAAGACATCGTTCTTTGCAAAAGCAATCAGAGATGAAATTCGTGAGGTGGAACCTGGCGTGTACCTGGGTAAAGTCTGGTGGGGAAAAACACGAATTTTAGATTTCGCTCTGACTCAGGCGGATTAGCAATGACACCTCAATCAACATTTATGATTGTGGCCTCAGTTCGTGAAGGTCAGTTAGACAAGCTCAGAACACTGCTGGCCAGCATGAATAAAAGTAATACTCAAGTCGACCCTAATAATACTTTAGTCCCTTTTGCCCAATACAGTCACTTGCATGTTGCCCGTTTTGTTATTCTTGAAGCAAATACTGCTGATGATATTAAAGAATATGGGCTAGCACCCTACCCATGGCAACCAGCTCTGGCATTTCTCGGAGATTGTGATGGTGATAGTAATATTTTTCTTGCGCAATTGGTCGCAAGAAGTGAACCTGGACTAAAAAAAATATTTGCCCATTGTGATGATTTTTCTTCGCATGAGATAAACTTATTGAACTGGTTCAAAGCACATAGTCATACACCCAATGCAAACTATATCAATTGGATTGGGCGCACCGTCACACAGGTCCATGAAGAAGCCATATTACATAAAAAATTATCCGCTTATCTGCAAAAAATTGTTGAAGATATTGGCCCTGGCAATGCACGCGCCATACGGCAAAAACTCCTGTCCTATATTGAATTTGAAAAGTATGAAGGCCGACTTGTCTTGACCCCAGTAGAACCCAGTTCGATTTTGTGGACTATAAGCAATCTATGGCATAAATTATCTATTCCACTGTTTCTACTACTATTACTGCCCCTATTTCTTATCTCTGCACCCTTTTATGCCTGGTATTTACGAAAGCTTGAACGATCTGATCCTGAAATTGTTATTCGACCTGAGCGTCAATATATCGAAACCTTATCACTTCAGGAAGATCACACTATAACTAATCAATTTAATGTCCTGGGTGAAGTAAAGCCAGGTTTGTTTCGTTTGTATACCATGAAGTTTGCTCTATTTTTACTCAACTATGCTTCCCGGCACATTTATAATCGCGGCTTTCTCACCCGAGTAAGAACCATTCATTTTGCCCGCTGGGTACTGATGGATAATAATCGAAGAGTGTATTTTGCCAGTAATTACGATGGTAGTCAGGAAAGTTATATGGATGATTTTATAAACAAAGTTGGTTGGGGATTAAATCTGGTCTTTAGTAATGGTGTCTCCTACCCGCAAACAAAGTGGTTGATTAAAGGCGGAGCAGGACATGAACAAAAATTCAAACAAACACTGAGACGACATCAATTGCCTTCAGAAGTCTGGTATAAGGCCTACCCCGAGCTCACGGCTTACGAGATCTCACGCAATATGCTTATTCGACTAGGAGTAGAGGTACGTCAGGCCAATGATAAACAGATACGTGAATGGTTAGCCTTGATCTAACAATTGGCTGGCATACATAGGTAAAACTGAGAAGATAACACTTTAGGAAGAATACAATGAAAAGTGCTGATCATTTTGAATTTGACGATCTCCAGGGATTGCTGAGATTTAGTCATGGGCATTTGACAGAAACTTGCTTTATGTTACTCAACGTCAGTAATTCCATAGCCGCAAAACAATGGCTTAAAGCAGCATCTATTACTAATGCGAGCTCAGTGCACCCATTACCTGAAACTGCAGTTCAGATTGCTTTTTCTGTGGCTGGCTTGCGTATTCTTGGATTAAATGAACGTCTTATCGAACAATTTTCTGATGAATTTATCGTTGGAATGGCAGGTGATGAGAGTCGCTCCCGGCGTTTGGGTGATATTGCAGCCAATGACCCAAAAAATTGGCAATGGGGTGGTGATGCCCAACAGGTTCCTCATGTCTTATTATTACTGTATACCAAGGATGGTCTAATGAAAAATTTTCGTAGACATCTTGAGGACAAAAACTTTCATCAGGCATTTCAATTGCACAGTGTTTTACCGACACTGGACATTGGTTTGATTGAACCTTTTGGCTTTGCTGATGGCATCAGTCAACCCAAAATTGACTGGACTGACAAGCAAAGTACAGACATTCATGAACGTGAAGGCTATTCCAACACAGTAGCCATTGGGGAAGTGGTTTTGGGTTATCCCAACGAATATGGTGAATACACAAACAGGCCTCTAGTTAATCCTAAGTTACAACCTAATTCAGAGAAACTTAAAACCGCATACGATGATGTATCACTCAAAGATCTGGGGCGAAACGGCAGTTATCTCGTCGTTCGACAGCTGAACCAGGATGTACCAGGTTTCTGGCAATATCTCCATAAGCAAAGTTACTCTGACACAGACAAACGCAATGAGCTTGCTGCATCAATGGTGGGTAGACAACGCAATGGTGATCCTTTGATAACATCTCGTGTGCAATCAACTCATAATGCAGCAGAAGATAAGAATGATTTTACTTATGAGCAAGATTTACAAGGACATCAATGTCCCTTTGGTGCGCACATTCGTCGTGCCAACCCACGTACTGGTGATTTCCCCCATGGAGTAACAGGTTTTTTTAATCGTCTGATTAAAATTTTGGGCTTTGGTTTAAACAAACCTGATGATGATTTGATTGCAGCCACCCGTTTTCATCGTTTACTGCGCCGTGGACGCAGTTATGGCTCCTTTATCAGTCCAGAGGATGCAATCAAGGCCAATGACTCTGATGAAGAACGAGGTCTACAGTTTATGTGTCTGGTAGCCAATATCACACGCCAGTTTGAGTTTGTTCAGAATGCATGGATGATAAGCAGTAAGTTCAATGGTGCACACCAGGAAAGTGATCCCTTATTAGGTCATCGGGAACCTTTACTTAGTGGAGAACCTAGCAATGAGTTTAGCCGCCCTATGGCATCTGGATCAAGGCAGACGGTCTGTAATTTACCACAATTTGTGACACTCCGAGGCGGTGCTTATTTTTTCATGCCAGGGCTAAGTGCCATTCAATATATTGCTTCCTTGCCATCGAACAAGGATGATTTGTCATGAACATAAAGACTCCAATTCTAAGATTCATTCACTCTATTATCCTAGTTTTCTTACATATTGAACGCAGGTTGGAGCCCTGGTTCCGGCCCCAATTAAACCGTTTATTTCGAGAATTCATCGCTAATATTACTCAGTATTTTATTAATTTTCAACGTAAGAATGAAGGTATGGAACTCGCACAAGAATTCATTACTCCTGATGAGGATCAAAGCCTTGATGATATCATTGACTTGATGGCTGATCAGATGCGAGGACATTTTAAGCCTGGTCATTATGAACGAGGGGGAAATACAAAAACTCATGGAATTGTTCGTGCGCAAGTCATTATTCATAAAGATCTCCCAGAAAAATTTCGTCATGGAATTTTTTCCAAAGCGACAACTTATGAGGCTTATGTGCGTTTTTCCGGGCCAGGACCCGATGTACCCACTGATATTGACGATGTTGGTTTTGTCAGTATGGCAGTCAAATTGCTGGATGTACCTGGAGAAAAACTGCTGGATGAAGAAAAAATGACACAAGATTTCATCACGATCTGCACCCCCACTTTTGTGACTCCCAATACCCGTGAAAATGCGAAACTTCAGTATTGGAGTTTAATCGATATGCCTGTTTATTATTTCATAAACCCCAAAGATCCTCATTTTTTGGATTTAATCATGCAAGGTTTATGGAATGAAACCCAATATAACCCTCTGGGTCAGCGATATTGGAGTTGTGTTCCTTATTTAATGGGTGAGGGTCAAGCAATGATGTATTCCTTTGTACCAAAAACTGAGGTTGAAAAACATATCTCTGGACTACCCTTTGGTACACCACCTGTTAATTATTTACGAGATAATATGACAAAAACTCTAGCAGAAAAAGAAGTTGAATTTGATCTGATGGTACAACTACAGACTGATCCACATTTGATGCCAATCGAGAATGCGGCAGTTCGCTGGCCTGAAAAATTGTCTCCATTTATTTCAGTAGCCACAGTACATATCCCAAAGCAAAGTTTTAACTCTGAAGCTCAGTTTAAATTTGCACAAAATCTTAAAATGAATCCATGGCATTGTATCCCTGAACATCGACCTTTGGGTAATCAAAATCGAGCACGTTTAAAGATGTATTATGAATTATCAAAATTCCGTCAGGAAATGAATCAGACAAAACATGTAGAGCCCAGTGGTAAAGAAATATTTGAATAATCCATAAATTTTAGCTGAAAAAGGCTTTTCTTTTAGGTAGGGAAACGGCTTAAATATCTGTAAGCCTGTTATCCCTTTTATGGAAGCCAATAGCGATTACGAACCAGTATTTATAAAGGTTTCAAATTGTGATCTTTCAGGTTAATCAGTTTATCGGTTTGTTGGCGATTAAGTATCAAATCAACCAATGTCGTTGTATTTGGGTATAAAAAAGAAGTCCCTTCTCCGTCTTTTTTCGTACCATCATAGACAACAAATGTACCAGTTTTATAAGAAATATTAGGCAAAGGACTCGCAGCACTTACCTCCATAATAAGTCGAGCCTTCGATTGATTTAAGGTTGCTTGCATTTCAGAAAGACTGTTGAGCTTGAGCATGAGTACCCTACAAGAAGGGTCAGCTGAGTGTTTATAATATTTTTTATTAAGTTGATCATCAATCTCATGGGATAACTTAGAAAGCTCATTTTTTTTATCACCAGTCAAACCATTATCAACATAAAAGTGGATATAATAATCTTCAACAGAGCGATCGACATCATCGCGTGCGCTAAAAAAGAATTGTTGATACTTGTCTTTATAACGCCCTTCAGCCTTTAGATAATTTTTTTCGTTAATTTCCCTGAATTTCTCGGCTACTTCTGAATACTCATGAGAACTATTTACACTCATCGCTTTCTTGACCAATGACTTCGGTCCGATTCTTCTCTTAAAAGGCGCTTTGTTTGCCTCAATTAAGGAACCGTGATTCATTTCATGGAAAACAGCAAAAGGGATATGATTAAATTTATTTTCTTTATGCCATTTTACCTTAGCAGGCTGTCCAGGGCTTAAAAAATCAATGGTACATTTTCTGGTATTGAGATTTGTGCCACAAATCCTTACCGTTCCATCGGTCCCTGGTTTTTTTCGGGCTTTTACGACAAAGGACTCCGCTTTGTCAGCATAATCAAACCCAGCAGCAAAAACAAAAGGATAGCATGTCAGATTTTCGTCCTCATTATTTAAAAAATAGTCAAAACCATGTAAATCCATTTCTGAAAGTTCCCACTGAAAGGGACTGGCAGGTTCTAAGGCCTGCAAAACAATCTTACCTGACTCAAAAAAGTCCTCAGCCTTATATGAAAAAGGATTGAAAAAAGTTGAACGTAATCGCCCAAGAACTGATTGTCCCATGCTTGCCAGGTCAGAACCAAAGTTTGCAGGCGCAAAAAAAAGAATCCGTTTTACAGGGCAATCTATCTTAAGCCCCAACTCAATTTGGCGTTGACGGCGAAGGGCAAGCCAACTTCTTACAACTAACGCACCTGTACTGTGACAAGCTACATTAATTCGTTCGCCCTTATCAAAGTGTTTACTATAATCAGTATCTAGTTTATCAGCAAAATCACGAAAGGTCGCCTGATCATCCATACTCGCATAATCCGTATGAAAAACGTCTTTTTTATCTATTTTTAAATGTTCAACAAAAAAATCACGCAAACTTTTAAAGCTCATGGAACTATCAGAATATCCATGAATGATTAGCATTTTCTCAGCCATACAATCAACTCCCTTTTTTCGTTACTATTTAATTGGATCGAGACTAACTTATTCATATTTTAGTAGTTAACAATCAGTTTTGACAGGCTGTTTAATTATTATATGTTATTATTCATAATTTCCAATTATTTAACAAAAAAAGCGATATGTTTTTCATAGCTTCTAATTCTTGTAAACTATTACATTGGTGTTTCAGAAATTTATGTTGTTTGAGAAATTAATGAAGAACCACAAAAAAACTCGGCCATCGTAAATGAAACATCAGGTTGAATAGTTCTTCCTTGAAATTATTATGAGTCTTCTTCAGTATATGCTTCAACTATTGCACTATTAATTTGATAGCCTGCTTCACCAATTTCAGTTGTTGTTTTATCTAAGGTGAGTTTTCCAGAAATTTGTATTGGCTGATCTGCATCATCGATACTAATTTCTTGTCCAGGTGCTGTTTTAACGAGTATTGTTTGATTAGCTGGTGGTGCTGGAACGTGAATACAGGCACCAAAATAAGGGACTAATAAAAACTCACTGATTTTTCCATTATTTTGTGTTAAAGGTGCAATAAAACCTGGTAGTTTAATCTGTTTATTGGCCAGTTTTTTATTGAGTGGAGCGACTGCCATTTCATCAATAATTTTTTGATAAATTATTTCCGCTTGAGAAGAGTCATCTCTTAAACTATCAATTTCTTCTTTATATTTTAATATAATGGCGTTTGGGGAATATTCATCAGGGATTAGATCATCCCACTCAATTTCCTCTGCTTCCTGAATACTTTGAGCAATATTTTTTTCCTGGACCTCTACTGAACTGTCCTTCTCACAAGCGAATAAAAATAAAAAACAAAAAAATACAATATAATTTTTCATATAGTTCCTACTAAAATTTGACGGTTAAACCATCAGTTAATGATTGTTTGTAAGCAATATATCCTGGTATTAAACTTAATAACAAACTTAAAAAAACTGCAATGATTAATATTACAAACTGTTCACTATCAAGAAAATTAATGGCCAGATGTAAACCATATAATTCAGTAATCAACGGCTGAATCAATATTTGTATCAGGTATAATGAAAGAACGCCAAAAAAACAGCCTGATGAAACCACAAATAATGCTTCTAAAGAAAACAGTATCATAATGTGATAAGGATGTGCACCCACTGCTCTGAGCACTGCCATTTCGCGACGGCGCTCATTTAATGTTGATAATAATGTAGTCAACAAACCCATCAGCCCTGAAAGCAAGACTAACGTCGATATAGTCATTAGTATTTTTTCAAAACTGCCCACCATCTGCCATAAATTAGCCAGCGTGCTACCTGGCACAATAGCCAAAAGAGGTTCTTTGTTAAATTGGTTGATTTTACGCTGTAGACGAAATGTATCAATTTTTCTTTCAAGTCCAAGCATAAATGCAGTGATAGACTTTGGTTTTAAGGATGATTCTTGTGTTTGTTCAGCAGAGATGCTTAATGAAGAGCGTGAGCCTGATTGCCAGCCTATATGAATAGCTTCAATGCCAGATAGTGAAACATGAATTGTTCTGTCAACTGGGGTGCCAGTCTTTTTCAAGATGCCAACAATACGAAAGGGTTTATCATCATGTTCTGAAAATTTTGTAGAAACAATACCATGAGATAAAATAATTTGTTTCCCAAGCGAATATTTTAATTGGTGAGCAACATCATAGCCAATCACAGCATCGTAAATATGATTAAACGCAGAGCCTGATAAAAATTTAAGTTGCTGAGAGTCTGCATATTGATAGTGACGAAAAAAATCTTGTGTGGTACCCATAACTCTAAATCCACGATGAGAATCTCCCAGAGAAATGGGTACTGACCATTTAACTGATTTCATTTTTATAATGTCTTGATAAGATGCGTAGGATACATTATTAGTTGCATTACCAATGCGAAAAACACTATACAATAATAGATTAATTGGTCCACTACGGGCACCAACAATCAAGTCTGTTTGCGAAATAGTATTTAAAAAAGTATTTTTAGCTTCTTTACGTATTTTATCAACACCCATCAATAAAAATATACTAATGGCAATTGATATCATAGCCAGGGATAAACTGGTTTTTCGATTCCACGCACTTTTGGCTGCCAATTTAAATAGTTTCATTTGCCCTCCCCTATTAAATTAAATCTACTTGATTAATATCTGACATTTCAACAACTCTGGAAAAATATTTTGCCAAATAAGGATCATGACTGACAAAAATGATGGTGCTTTTTTGTTGATCAGCTTCATAAAATAATAGTTCTAAAAATTTCAAACGATTTTCTGTATCTAAAGCAGAAGTTGGTTCATCGGCGATAATTATTTCAGGGCTTCCAATCAGAGCTCGGGCGACTGCAACACGTTGTTGTTGACCCACGCTTAATGTATTCACTGATTTTCCAAATAAGTTTTTAGGTATTTGTAATTCTTGAAGTAAATTAACACTGGTTTGGTGTAAATCATCGATACGACTCATTCGTTTGTCAGAAAACCAACATGGTAATTGAACATTTTCCAGTAATGTCAAATAGGGTAAAAGATTGAATTGCTGAAATATTACCCCTAAATGATCGACTCTAAATTGATCTAATTGAGTGCTCGATAAATTATTTAGCTCTACATCCAGGACTTGTACGCTTCCGAAATTCGGTTTATTGATTCCAGTAAGAATGTTTAACAGTGTTGTTTTCCCACTACCGCTGCTACCCTGAATAAATAAGTGCTCTCCTTGAGCAATTGTTAATTGATTAATATTTATTATTTCTGCAACGTGTGATGACCAACTAAAGTGAACATCATTTAATTGAATAACGGGATTTTCCATTTGTAAAAAGTCCTTAAAAGCATCTTGAAAATTTAAAACTTAATAACTGAATTAACGCTACTTTTAACCGACCCATTCTTCAGAAAAGGAATTTGGAGGATTGAAAATCAACAACTTATCCCCCTATGGTCCCCCTTTGAAAAACAGGGAAGCTAAAAAATTAATCTAGAGATGGTCAGTAATTAGAAATCAATATGACTATTGTTGATGCTTAAAGTCTTTGCTGATTGCTTATTATTAGACAGCCATTGAACATCCAGTTGCTCAAAACCTGGAAAATTCTCAAACAGAGGTTTTAAGTTAACATTGGTTAAGTGCTTATTATCACCGCATTGATACTGATAAATCACTTCAAACTCACTATGAGCTTCCTCATGAGCTTCTTCCTCGTGATGGTGAATTTCATCATTTTTATGGGAAAATGGTGACTCCACTTCAACAGATTTCAATTTGCATTGTGCAGATTTTGGTATTATCAGAATGTTATCCGTTGTTTTCAAACGTGTAATAGCATTGGCTAGTAGTTGTTGCTGTTTTTCTGTTTTAGGTTGATGTTCAAAGCCTAAAATATTATGAGCAGGGCTGTGCAATTCAATGATGACATCCTCTTTGGAAATGGCGATTGCAAGTTCAGCTTTACCATGCTGATGTGCATTTTGTTGACGAGACTCTGTTTCAGCATAGGAAAAACCACTAAAAACAATAAAAAAAACAATAAGACATTGACTCATTTTCATAAGTTATAGCTCCAAAAGGTATTGGGGATTAAAATACTATGAGCATATAAATACACTCAGATAAATTTATACTAAAATTTAAGAAGCAGTCTGGTAAGGAGGTGCACGGATTAAATAATCATTTTGAAAGAAATGAAGGCTAAATGAATTGAAATAGTTTATTGCAGAAAAAAAGAGGTTAGATGAGGGGATTGCAATATTATCAAACAGAGCATCATATGATTGCTCAAGTGAAATAAAAATTTCACAAGATTCATCTTCTTGATGAAATGGATGCTCAGTCGCATGCACAAGCAATCCACTCTGACTAACGAGTAGCAGAGTAATAATGACAATTAGATGAAACCTTTTATAGCTGTTAAATTTCATAAAGTGCATTAATTGAGGTTGCAAAGTCCATGCTTAATCAAAGGTTATATTAAATAAATTATTTATTATAGAGATACTAACATAATATTTTTCAGTATTTAAATTAAATATCACCTTCTTATATTAACTATCAATATTTTATTAATTGTGTATGAAGTATTTAGTGTAGAAATTTAACCCTTTCTTAACCCTCTTTGTAAGATAATAATCTCAGAAATATTTTTGAGGTTATTGAATGAAAACGAATAAGACATTAAGGCTGCTTTTTATTGCCACCTTAATCAGTGCTATTTATGCTTGTCAACACATTGATACAATTGAATCCAGCAGTCGAATTGAACAGGATTTAAGTGCACATAGCCAGTGGCAGTCTGAACAGTTTCATGCACAAACTGTTATACAACTCATAGACTTGCTGGCAATTCCTGAACTAAATGAATTGATTAATCAAGGTCTAAAGAATAATCCTGGCATTCAAAGTACCGCTTTAGCCATTCAAGTGGCTTACCTTCAGAAAAAAGTGACTCGAAGTGATGCTTTACCTGCAGTTCAATTGGATCTTGATGCAGATAACGCAAAGGGTAATGATACAACCTATAGCAATCGTTTGTCAGTGAGTTGGGAGCTGGATTTATGGGAAAGAATAGCAGATTCTGTACGTCGAGACGAAATGTCAATTGCTCAAATTCAAAGCAATTATCAGGCGACTCGTGATGCTTTGGCTGCAGATATTATGCGTAACTGGCTGAATATTATATACCAACAGCAACTGATCAAAACAGAAAAACAACGTCTTGGGGTTTTAAAAAAGAATCAAGATATTATTTTAAAGCGCTATCGAGTGGGTCTTGGAGAACTGGAAGATTTAGACACAGCCAATAGTACGATTGCTTCCACAAAAGGGACTCTGGTCGAGTATGAAGAAGAATTGGCCAATGCACATCGAAGTTTAAAGCAAATACTTGGCGAGCTGGCAATTGATTATCACCTGCCCACAATATCACATTTCCCCGCTGTGATTGTTCCTCTTGCAACTGAGCCTAAATTTGATCTGGCAAGACGTCCTGATTTACAGGCAATTTATTATGATATTCTCGCAAAGCAATATGCCGTCAGTGTCGCCTATAAAATGTTACTGCCCCGCTTTAGTTTAACGGCTTCTTTAGAAGAAAGTAACTCCGATCTGAGTGATGTTTTATTTAAAAGTCCTGCATGGAATTTATTAGGGAATTTAACAGCACCTCTATATCAGGGTGGAATGCTCAGGGCTGAAGCTGAAATTGCAGAACTAGATAAGGAAAAGGCTTTTTTAAATTATAAAGAACAATTACTAGAAGCGGTATATGAGGTTGAAACAGGCTTAAGTCGTGAATATGCATTAGAACAACAACAAACCCATATTCGTGAGGCATTAAGAAATGCAAAACGCAGTGCGGCACACTATCAGCTTAAATATCGTAAAGGACTGGTTGATGTTTTGGATCTACTCACAGTTCAGAAAAAAACCTTTGATTTACAGATTCAGGTCACACAAATTATGTATCAGCAATTAACGAATCGTATTGATCTCGGTCTGGCATTAGGATTAGGAGTAATGAAATGATAATAAATATAAAAGGAATGCCTATTATAGTGACTTTATTAGCCGTTGCCAGCATCATGGCTGCTATCAGTTATAATGCTGAAAACATGAAGCAACAAGAAATGGGCAATGTAAAAACTAAATCACTGAAGGCTCCTGACATTAGCGTTGTTAAAGTGCAACAGGCTGATTTTCAATCGGTTATAACTGGTTATGGTGAGGCACAGGCACACTATCAACTGGAGCTCACGAGCGAAGTGAGTGGAAAAATTGAAATATTATCAGCAGTGTTAGAAACAGGCCATAATATTAAAACATCTGATTTATTGGTGACATTGGATGATACTCAATACAAAGAGGCACTAGCAACAGCCAAAGCAGATTATGCTGATGCCAGACTGGCTTTACTTGAGGAGCAAAGACGAGGACAACAGTCTCAATTGGAGTGGGAGCAATCTGGCCTAAAAGGAAAACCAGAATCCCCACTTGTCTTACGTCAACCACAATTAGACTTTGCACAGGCACGATTAGAACAAGCCAAAAACACACTTAAAACAGCACAGAAAAACCTCAGTAAAACAAAGATCCATGCCCCTTTTAATGCGGTGGTAGTCAAGCGAAATGTTCAGCCTGGTCGTTTTCTACAAGTGGGAACTGCCATTGCCACTGTCTATAGCACTGATAAAATTGAAGTCATGATCCCTCTTTCAGGAAATAACTGGCAGTTGCTGACTCAAATAAAAAAAGGGGATCACAAATTCTGGACTATTACTTTAACTAACATTGAAAATCAACAGCAATGGCAAGGCTATGTTGGTCGAGTTGAACAACATATCGATAATGACAATCGTCAACGAACTTTGGTAGTGATTGTTGAGGATCCCCTTCAACAGAAAATACCATTGTACCCAGGGACTTTTTTACGTGCAGAAATACCAGGAAAGATTTTACAAAATATCTGGCGTATCCCTGCCTCTGCCATTTCTCAAACGGGTGATATATGGGTGGTTGCTAAGGATAATACTTTAAGTCGATATCCTGTCACAAAACTTTATGGACAGGGAGAGTTCAGCTATATCCTACCCGTCAATGCTCAACAGCATGCATTAATTGTTTTAAGACCACTTAATAGTTATGTTGTAGGGATGCAAATAAACCCAAGAGAGAACAAATCATGATGGCTGAAAACCCTCAATCAGGTATTATCAGTTGGTTTGCCAGTAATCCAGTCTCAGCCAATTTATTAATGTTGGTGGTTATTTGTTTAGGCTTACTATCGTTTAATAATCTTCGTAAAGAAGCATTTCCCCCAATGGAACCTGACTCAATTACGGTCTCTGTTACTTATGAAAGTGGTGATGCCAAACGTGCAGAAGAAGGTATTACGATAAAAATAGAAGAAGCACTGGAAACGGTCTCTGGTATAAAGCGTATTACTTCAACCTCCACTGCGACAGGCAGCCAGGTAAGCATTGAAAAAAACAGTGACTATAACCTTGATACACTACTGACAGATGTAAAAAATAATGTGGATTCAATTTATAATTTACCTTTGAATGCTGAAAATCCTGTGATTGAAAAAGAACGTCATCAGAATCATGCCTTATGGCTACAACTCTATGGTGAGGCTGATCGAGAAAGCTTACAACAATTGGCTGAGAAATTAAAAATAGATTTACTGGCTAAATCATGGATCAGTGAGTTGAAGATCAAAGGTAAAGCACAACCTATGATTTCAATTGAAGTAAACGAAGGACTTTTGCAATCGTATGATTTGACTATCACTGAAATTGCAACTGCCATAAAAAATGAATCATCAACCTCTTTGACCACCAGTTTGCGTAATGACAATAAAACATTACGTTTGAAGGTGGCAGAACAGGCCTATCACTCTGGTGACTTTTCACGCATTCCTATAATAAAACAAAGTGATGGTTCTTTAATTACCCTGGCTGATGTTGCCAAAGTAACAGAAACCTTTGAAGATGATCCACAAATTTTGTCACGTTATAATAAACAAAATGCCATTGCCATTGAGCTTTATAGTGATGAGTATGGTGATATTACTAAAATTGTCGAACAGGCTCACGATGTAATGCAAAACTGGCATGATCGAAATCTTTTACCCAAAAATGTTATGTTGGAGAGTTGGGAAGATCAAAGTTTTCTCATTACCGATCGTCTTAGCCTGTTAACTTCAAATGCCCTCTCTGGCATTGCCCTGGTCTTCATCATATTGGCCTTATTCCTAAATTTACGTGTTGCACTATGGGTTGCTGCTGGTTTGCCCTTTGTCTTCTTTGGCGCCCTATTTTTTATGACTGACAACTTTGCTAATCTGACCATTAATGAAATGACAACATTTGGTTTTATCCTGGCTTTAGGTATTGTGGTTGATGATGCCGTTGTTGTTGGTGAAAGTATCTATTCTACTCGAAGATTAGAGGGCGATACCCTCGAAAGCACGATTAAAGGGACACTTAATGTGGCGACTCCCACTTTGTTTGGCGTATTAACCACCATGGCTGCTTTTATCTCTCTGGCTAATTTATCAGGTATGATGGGGCATGTCTATTCACAGTTTGCAACCATTATTACCATTTGTTTACTATTGTCTATCATCGAATCAAAACTCATATTACCAGCTCATATGGCACACTTAAATACTCATCGAAAACAAACTGTATGGTGGCGTAATCCCTGGCAATTCATTCAAAGCCATTGTGATATGAGCCTGCAATGGTTTAACCAAAACATTTATCGCTATGTCATTGAATATGCATTACGGTTTCGCTATGCGGTGGTCCTTTTCTTTATTGCCTTATTGATTCTGGTACTTGGTATGCCCAATACAGGTGCCGTAAGGGTGGTTTTTTTTCCTGAGATTCTAGGTTCAGTGGTTTCTGTCAATATGACCATGCAAAATGATGCCAGCTTTGGTCAAACTCGAATTAATCTTAATCAATTGGAAGACTTGGCTATATTGGCCGATAAACAATTAATGATGAGTAGAGAACAAACTGGTAGCAATATTACAAGTTTACAACTGTTGTCTGAGGATGATTTTTCAGGAAAAATTACCATTGAACTCAGCCCTGAATCCACTTATAACGTGGTTGAATTTGAAAAAAAATGGCAAGCGTTAGCAGGAACACCTGAAGGTGTAAAAAAACTCAAGTTTATGGCCAGTTTTGGCATGATGGATAATTTCAAAGTTGAGTTAAAATCATTGAATGAATCAACCGTCAAGGCAGCTGGTGAACAGTTTAAATCCATGCTTAAGCAAACAGCCGGGGTCAGTGGTATCGATGATAATCTTAATCCAGGTCAGCCACAGCTGCGTTTTGAACTGACAGAACAAGGGTTCGCAATGGAAATGGATACCGCCTCCTTAGCACGTCAGGTTCTACAAATGTTTGGTGGTGAAATAGTACAGCGCTATCAACGGGATCAAGATGAAATCAGAGTTCGTGTTCGATACCCGGAAGAGGCTCGCCAAACTCTTGCGGATGTACAAAAAGCCCATGTCCGTACTCCCTCTGGTCAAGTGGTACCACTCACCTCTGTGGCTAAAGTAATGTTTAACTTTCAACAAGATGAAGTCACTCGAATTAATGCACAGCGAGCAGTCTACCTGACCGCAGTGGTTGATAAGAGTATTATTGCACCACAAGAATTAGTACAGTATCTACAACGAGAACTGGTGCCAGAGCTTATGGCTCAATACCCTGATCTGACCATTCATTTTGCAGGTGAAGCTGAAGAACAGATGGAAACCACGAGTTCTATGATAGAGTTATTTATTGTTGCTTTATTGGCCATTTATGTATTGCTGGCAGTACCATTGAAGTCGTACATACAACCCTTTTTGATAATGACTGCGATACCCTTTGGTGTTGTTGGTGCTATTTTGGGCCACTGGTTTAATGATTTGGCCTTAAGTATTTTATCATTAAATGGTATTCTGGCTCTGAGTGGTGTGGTTGTTAATGATAGTTTACTCTTAGTGTCACGTTTTAATCAGTTACGAAAACAAGACATCTCCATACATGACGCTATTGTAGAAACGTGTATGGGACGTTTACGTGCTGTATTACTGACCTCTGTCACTACTTTTGCTGGCCTGGCACCGTTATTAAGTGAGACATCTATGCAGGCCCAATTTTTAATACCAGCAGCAGCTTCAATGGGATATGGAATCTTGTTTGCTACAGTGATCACTCTTATTCTAGTGCCCTCTTTGTTAAAAATTCAAGATGATTTTATATCTTTGTTTGCGATCTCTACACCGAAACAATTGGAAGCCGTATCATGACTTTAAATGTCTTAGTGGTCGAAGATAATCTGGATCTGGCAGCAGCCATTATTGACTATCTTGAAACCGAAAACATTGCCAGTGATCATTCTTCCAATGGCGTTTCTGGGCTTGCACAGATAAAGACTAATGATTATCAGGTCATTATTTTAGATTTAAATATACCACGGATGGATGGTTTAAGTGTCTGCGAAAATATGCGTCAACAAGGTATTGATACACCAGTTTTGATGTTGACAGCACGCGATAGTTTAGCCGATAAAATTGCAGGTTTTGATGCTGGTACAGATGATTATCTGGTCAAACCATTTGCAATGAAAGAGCTTGTAATACGAGTAAAAGCTTTGGGGAAGCGACGTAGTGGACAAATTACTTTTTTACAAGTTGAGGATTTGACGCTTGACTTAAAGCAAAAAAAAGCTTTCCGCATGGAACAGCCTTTAAAATTAACCCCTATTGCCCTAAAACTGTTAGAGGTTTTAATGAGGGCCAGTCCCAATCCAGTCAGCAGAAATGAATTAATTAATGAGGTTTGGGGTGATGATGGACCTGATAGTAATAGCCTTAAAGTACATATTTATAATTTAAGGCGACAAATAGATGGACAGTATTCAAACAGCTCTCCCCTACTAAAAACAATTACAGGTTATGGTTTTTCTCTCAAAAAGCCATAGTGTTTAAGAGAATATAATGAAAATAAGAATCAGTTTAAAACTGTATTTTTTAAGTGCTATGCTCATGCTTGGTATTATTATAGTGACCAGTTCTTCTGTTTTAATGATGAATTATTTTGTTCAAGGCTTAGATACTGTCCTACAAGTTAATATGAGAAATGCCGCTGAAAAAACTGTGGCAAAAGATGGTAGTCCTGCAACGATACTTAACTATCATGTGGCTACGCGATGGCTGGATGTTCCTGATGTAATAAAACAAAATATCCCAAAGCCACCCGAACTATCACCTGGTTTTATTAAAGTAATCGATGGTAGTAACTGGTTTGAACCGCCTGATTCAGGATATTTTGTATTAAGGGTTAAAGGGAAACAAGGACAAGAATTTTATGTTTCACACTTATTTGAGAAACATGAAGAACCTAAAATTGAGAATAAAGGACTGCCCCCATCTTTGACAATTATCATTGTTGGAATGATTACTATTTGTTTGATTTTTGTGCTTTTAGTTTTAATGATCCGTTCGGTAGCATCTCCCGTTGAAAAATTAGGTGATTGGGCGAAAAACCTGAATGCAGATAAACTGAACAATTCACCTCCTGATTTCCAATATAATGAATTGAATAAGCTTGCTCTGATTATAAAAAGTAGTTTACATTCCGTACAAAAAGCATTGCAACGAGAACATGATTTCCTTCGCCATGCCAGCCATGAATTACGTACACCAATAACTGTTTTGAGAGGTAATATTGATTTATTAAAAAAAATTAAGTCGTGTTCAACCAGTAAAGAAATTACCATTATTGAGCGTATAGAGCGAGCTTGCTTCACTATGGGTGATCTGACTGAAACTTTATTATGGTTAAGCCGTGAAAATGAAACACCACCATTTAAGGAAAGCATTGCTTTGGATATACTACTAAAAGAATTAGTCGATGAATTAAAATATTTGCTACAAGGAAAAGAAGTTGAAATTGTAATTAATTCTAAGCCTTATCAAATTGAAGCCCCTAGGTCTGCTTGTCGAATGGTGCTCAACAATTTAATCAGAAATGCCTTTGAGCATACACAAACAGGTACTATCTTTATTGAGCAATTTAATGCTCACATATTAATAAATAATCGTAACACCAATATTAAAGAAAAAAAAGAGGAACTTGGATTTGGTCTGGGTTTAAAACTGACAAAAAAACTGAGTCGGCGATTTGACTGGTCTTATTTAAGTGAACCCACTGAATTTGGACATAATGTTAAAGTGAATTTTGCTCCTAAGTCAAAAAATTAATGGAATCTATGTGCAGATTCAAATTTGTATTATTTTTCAAGGTTAAGCAACATAAATTAAAATAAGAGTACCACAAAAGAATACTCTTATTTTGTTTGTATTACGCTTGTAACTTTAAAATACTGCTGATTTCCTCATTGTTTGTTTGATATTGTTGAAGCATAGCCTGGACCAGCTTTGATATTTGATCACTGCTACTTGCTGTCGTATCTTGCCCGTCATCCTCTTCTTGAGTTTTAGAATGATGATTATCCATAGCTGCCTGTAACTCTTCCTGTGTTACCTTGCCATCTCCGTCTGCATCAGCATCATTGAATAAACTACTGATTCGTGAACTATCTTCATTTTCACCAGGGTGTTTCAAAGCTTCCGTGAACTCTGAAAGATCTAAACTACCATCTTCATCAGTATCACTAGAAGAAATGAGCTCTTCAGCATTTTGACCTTCACCATTTGCTGGTGGAGGAGGCGGTGGTGGCATGTTATTGCCCATACCTTGTTGTTGCATCTGTTGAATTAATAGATCACTGATAGCAATACTTGCCTCTTCAGTTGTGACTGAGCCATCGCCGTCTGAATCCATTTGTGAAAATAAACCATCAATACTTTCAGAATCTGAGCTTTCACTCGTTTCGAACAAACTGGTAAATTCTGATTTACTGATAATACCATCACTATCGGCATCAGCTTTAGCTAATAGTTTTTCTGAAATTTTATCAGGTTCAGGTGACGTTCGCTGTCGCATTCCTGACATCATTGATGCTGAATATCCGCTTGTTCCAATACTATCAATCATAGTATTTACTCCTTTAATAATTCTGTTGATGTAAGATAAACAAATATGTCATTGTGTATTTCTAATCATGATTCATTGCCATGTAGCGGCAAATCATTGCCATGTAGTGTAAATCAGTCATGCCATTTATTTTTTGTTTTATGAAAATAGCCCGCAGTATAATAATCCTTAACTCAGTCTTTTATGAAAGTTGTCATAAAAAATGTTCACTTTAACTTTAGTTTTAAAATGTGCAGGAAATATGAAGGAATTGTGGATTTTAGGGGTGAATTTCTTATTTTCATGTAAAAAAAGGGTATTATGAGTAATATCCAATTTAATTAATTATCAGAAAAAAAATGAATTTTAAAATCTGGCACAAATTGGCACTTCTATTAATCATAGTTACCACATTAACTGTGATAATAGGAATTGGCCTGTCTCAATTAAGCTTTAAAAGTGGGTTTAAAGATTATCTAAACAAACAAGAGCAACGTCATTTAACCAATCTCAGTAACAATTTATTGACTGCTTATGAAAAGAATTTTGGTTGGGAGTTCATCCGTGATAATAATCGCTTATGGTTTTTTTATTTACGCCCTAAGCCCCCACAATTTAATACAGGTATTGATAAACATTGGGGAGAATTACCAAAAGATGATTTAAAATTCACTGATAGTATGCGAATGCCTCCTCCTCCCCCTCCTCCACATTTCCCTCCACGTGGGGATGGTTTTGACTTTAAAAATAAATTTCCTAAAATTGCTTTATTAGATACCGATAAACAACTTATTGTCGGAGAGTTATCCGACAAAGATAATTCTGAATATTATCCTCTAAAAAGCAAGGGAGGAATTGTTGCCTATATTCAAAAAGAAAGATTTACAGGATTTACTGACCATTTGGATAAAATGTTTGCAGCAAAACAAAGTAATGCTTTTCTTCTTAACAGCTTTATTTCTCTTATCTTGTCGATAATCATTGCTTTAATTATTTCAGTTTATTTTCGAAAACGAATCAATGCCTTGACACAAATTGCTCAACAACTAACATCAGGAGAATACAAACAACGGATCTCCATCAACCAAAAAGATGAATTAGGACAATTAGGAATACACTTCAATACATTGGCAGAAACTTTACAAAAAAATCAACAATCACAACAACAGTGGATTGCTGATATTTCCCATGAACTCCGCACGCCTATAGCGATATTAAAAGGTGAACTTGAAGCAATCGATGATGGGATTCATCCTTTAAACAAGCATTCAATTAAGTCTCTTTCACAAGAAACAGAACGTTTAAATAAATTAATTGCAGATCTCTACCAATTATCAATTTCAGATATGGGTGCTTTAAAATATTTAAAACAGAAATTTATTTTTAACAAGTTAATAGATGAATTATCAGAGTGTTTTTTTACGCGCTATTCAAAAAAAGGTATCTCTTTAAGAGTAAATAATTCTATTCCAGATTATTTTGAAATCAATGCAGATAAACAGCGACTCTATCAATTATTAAGTAATTTATTAGAAAATTCATTACGCTATACCGATCCTGATGGTGAAGTCTTGCTTCATTGCATGGAGAACAAAAAAGAAGTTGTTCTGGTAATAGAAGATTCAGCTCCTGGCATTGATAATAATAAAATAACACATATTTTTGATAGACTCTTCCGAGTGGAAAATTCACGTTCACGATCAAATGGCGGGGCAGGTCTGGGATTAGCTATTGCGAAACAAATAGTGTTAGCTCATCAGGGAAATATTTTTGCAAGCCCTTCTTGTCTTGGTGGAATAAAGATTGCATGTATTATACCAAAATAAAGCAAACTTATACCCAGAAAAATAAAGCTTATGCCAAAACACATTTTAATTGTTGAAGATGAATCCAAAATTGCCAACTTGCTCCAAAGTTATTTTCAAGCCAGTCAATACCAAACTACAATCTTAGATCATGGAACGCATGTTACTGGCTGGGTTAAATACCATAAGCCTGCAATGATTTTATTAGATTTAATGTTGCCAGGTAAGGATGGAATCGACATTTGTCGAGAAATTCGACATTTTTCAAATATACCCATTATTATGATCACGGCACGTATCGATGAAATAGATAGGATTATTGGTCTTGAGATTGGTGCTGACGATTATATCTGTAAACCTTTTAGTCCACGAGAAGTTGTACTACGGGCAAAAGTAATATTTCGTCGATTAGCTCCCTTACTTGATTGCAAACAGAGCCAAAAGCTAAAATTATTTCTTGATGAAGAAAAATATATTGCTAATTATAATCAAACAGAATTAGACTTGACTCCTGTAGAATTCAGACTTCTCACTTTTTTTCACAAAAAACCTGGGAAAGTTTTTTCTCGTGAACAGCTCATGAACGCTTTGTATGAAGATCAGCGTATTGTGACCGACCGTACTATCGATAGCCATATCAGAAATCTTAGAAAAAAATTACTTCATGCAGGCTGTACAGATGAAATAATTCATTCAGTCTATGGTGTTGGTTATAAATATGAATTATGAGGCTCTATAGCAACCATTAATTCTGTACACTAAACATCTCCTTTATTTTTGCACATTTTATTCATACTCTCTGCATATTTTAAGCGTAAAATTTTTTACGTATGATAAATAAGATTCATTGGGGAGAATAAAATGGCAAGTCTGACTCTTGGTGGAGTGAACTTGGATGTACAAGGACTCGTTTCTCAATTAATGGAGGTTGAGAGTGTTCCCCTTGAGCGTCTTCAAGAAAAAGCGAGTGAGTACGAATCTAAACTAAGTGCTATGGGACGTTTAAAAAGTGCTCTATCTGCTTTTCAAACATCAATGGGGAGTCTTGGGTCTCTTGATCAATTTGAAACATATAAAGTATCCACTTCTGAATCATCATCCGATCAAAGTTTTACTGCCACTGTAGATAGTGATGCAACAGCTGGTGCCTTTTCCATTGAAGTTGAGAACTTAGCAAGAGCTAATAAGTTTGGTTCTACTACAGCTTTTGCTAGTAGTGATACTGCGATTACAACATCCTCGTCCAGTTTAGATGTCAGTGTCGGTAGTGATTCATTTTCCATTGATATTAAAGATCAATCACTTGAACAAATTCGAGATGCCATCAATAGTGCCGCAGAATCAGGAGATGTCGGTGTTTCAGCATCAATTATTCAGGAGGATTCCAATTCTTTTCAACTGGTATTAACCGCATCAGAAACTGGTCTTGACAATAAAATTGTGGTGTCAGGCACAGCTGCAACAACTCTTGATTTAAGTGAAAAACAAACAGCACTGGATGCAACTGTTCTGGTCGATAATAGCTACACGATAAGTAGTGCATCAAATACTATTGATGATGCAATTTCAGGCATTTCTCTTAATTTGCTCAAGGAAAGTACAGATACAGTTGACTTAAAGATAGAAAGAGACATTGATGCAGTTGAAGAATCTATAGGGAATTTTGTGAGTGCTTTTAACACATTGAATAGTACGATTAAAGCATTAAAGGAAAGTGGTTTAGAAAATGATAGTATCACAAACAGTATCTTAACAAATATAAAAAGTGAATTTAATAGTAGTGCTGGATTGACTGGTTCATTTAATTATCTTGCAGAAATAGGTATAACCTCAAATGCCGAAACTGGCGATTTGGAGCTTGACAGTGATAAGTTGGAAACTGCAGTCGCTCTTGATTATGAAGCAATTGCTCAATTATTTGCTAATGACAACAAGGGCATTGCATTTCGTCTGGAACAAGAAATGGATGAATACTTGAGCTACGATGGCCTGATAGAATCTCGTGAAGAAGGCCTAAATTCAAGAATTAGATATAATGAAGATTCTCAATTAAGGATGGAATATCGGCTGGAAAAAATTGAAGCACAATATCTAAAAAAATTCAGTGCACTAGACTCTCTTATTTCAGAATCAAATTCAACGAGTTCATATTTAACCCAGCAATTAGAGAGTTAGAAATATTTCATGAACTATGACAATAAAGATTTAGTAATAAAGAAATATACAAAAGAAAGCAATCAAAGTACTGCTGCTTTTGCCAACCCTCACCAATTGATTCAAATGCTGATGCAAGGGGCATTAGAAAAAATAGCGATTGCCAAAGGATTTATGAAAAATGGTAATATTGCAAAAAAAGGTGAATATATCTCATGGGCTATTTCTATTATTGAAGGCTTGAGAGTCAGCCTGGATCATAGCCTGGAAGGAAGAATTTCAGAAAATTTGGAATCTTTGTATCTTTATATGAATAATCGTTTGGCTCTGGCTAATTTGAATAATTCACAAGAAATGTTGGATGAGGTCACAGGCTTATTGCTTGATATTAAATCCGGTTGGGATAATATTTCCCAGGATGTGATTGATGAGCATGCTAATAGTGTAGCAGGTCTTCGTCCAGAATCTTTAACAAATACTAAAATTTAATATTAAAGCCCGAACTTTATGAATGCAAATAGAAATTTTGAACTCAATCAATTCCAAAAGATCAGTCAAAAAATGCTAACTTTAGCTGAGGCTAATGATTGGGAGAGAATACATGAATTAGAAACTGAACGAAAAAAATTAATACAGTCATTTTTTGAAAAACAGCAAACTTCAATCCAGAACTTATCTCATGAGGATTGTCATAAAGTTGAACAGACTATTAAAAATGTGTTATCCATTAATCATAAATTGTCACAATTAGCAGAACAAAAAAAAGTATCTATCAGCCTAAAGTATAAGATATTAAATAAAAATACAGATTATCGGGTACATTGAAATAAGCTCTTATTATGTACATTTTACATCAATAATATTTTAATGACATATTGGTTGGATTAGTTTCCAGTCACAGTTTTTTTTATTTGAATAAATAAAAGTATACCTCAAAGATAATCAAACAATGAAAGCCCCTGAATTTTTGTAAATGCCTGTTGTGAAGCTTGAAGACCAACTTGTTGTTGTTCCAGTCGACTAACTGCTTCCGTATAATCAAGATCTTCTGTATCGGATAACGTCGATGCCAGTTGTACTAAATAATTACTATTGATGTTTTCCTGATTTTCAGTCGCATTGATTCGTGCACCAATTGCCGCCTGTGAATCGACGACTTGGCCAAGAGCCTGATCAATATTTTCAATAATACGTGACATAGACTCATGAAAATCTTCAGTTGGACTGGATGATGGGGATCCAGTATTGGTACTCAAAACCGTTTCTAATTCTTTAACAATCGAAAATATACTCATTGGATAGGTATTACTAGTATCTCCATTATCACTATCACGTATATTCATAAACGTATCAAAGCCATTATCACCGCTGGCAATTTGACGAGTGGAACTGACTTGTAAAAGCTGTTGGCCTTGATCCCCCTGATACTCAACAACACCACCATTATTAACAAAGGGAACATTACGATTGTCAAATCCACCAAATAAAAATTCACCATTACCATTAGTTGTATTTGAAAAACCGATGATTGCTTCAAAATGTTCCTGAATTTCAAGAGATATTTCTTCACGTTGAGATGCATCATAGGTATCGTTATTAGCCTGTATACTTAGTTCTCTGACTCTTTGCAATGTATCAACAATACCCTGAAGTGAGGTCTCCTCTATCTCTAAAGAACTTTTTAGCACATTTATGTTATCCTCAAATTGTTCAGTTCTTGATTTTGCCTGGTTAAGGCCTAGCACTCTTGCAGCTGCTGCTGGATCATCAGATGGGGATGTAATACGTTTTCCAGTAGAAAGCTGTAAATAGGTTTCATTAAGCTTGATGCTCTGATTGTTTATAGAAGTCACACCCTGTGAATAAACCGTGCTTGTCGCAACTCTCATAGTTAGTTACCTTGCCTGTCAGTTTTTAGAATAGGGTTCATTTCAATATTGTCATACAGCATTGATCAAAGTTTGAAACATTTCATCAGCAATAGATACCACTCTGGCAGAAGCTTGATATGCCTGCTGAAACTTAAGTAAATTGGCCGCTTCTTCATCCAGATTTACCCCTGAATAGTTTTCTCTATCAGTGATAGCCTGTTCATTTAATGTTTGTTGTGCTGCCAGATCAACCTGCGCTGAATAAGTTTGAGTTCCAACATCTGAGACAATGATTCCATAAGCATTCTGAAAGTCTGTTGAGCTGTTTTCCATTGTTTTGCTCGTCTGTAGTTGTGTCATCAAAAGGCCATTTCGATTATCATCGTAGGGATCTGAATTGTTCTCTATAACAAACACATCCCCCTGTTCAGGTTGTCCAGTAATTTCAAAGGTAATATTTCCATAACCTGAAAAAGTAACTGACTTGCCGCCATTATCAGTGCTTGGATCATAAGCTATTGTTCCACCAGGACCACCTACTACATCAAATCCAGGTATGCTGTCGTTATAGGTTAAAGTAATATCATCAGTTAAGGGTATATTGGTCAAATTACTAATGGATGGAAGGCTGATATCGCCAGTTCCAGAATTAATGGCACTGCCTGTTGTCCCAGGTATAGTTAAATCAGTATCGTTACCTTGTCGAGAAATGATGGGTGATGCAAGCGCAATATCCAGAACATTATTAACGTTTACATCAAAGCTTGCTGCAGCATCATAGGTTGGTCGCATTAAAAAACTTTCACCACTGGCAATATCACTGGTGATAGTAAAACCTTCAGTTGTACTCATGGCTGTATTTAAATCAGCAATACTATTCGCTGAATAACTCACATTATCGTCTAATCGAGTTAAAACATAAGTACCTGAGTTATTATCAAGACGAAAATCACTGGTTGATAATACTTGGCTATCCGTAATAGTTAAAGAGGCCGTTGTTGATGAATCTTGACCAGCTAAACCTGAAATTGGTCCAGATAAGTCCATAAAGAAATCACCGCCATTTAACTCCTGTAATGTCATACCAAGCCCATGCTGGGCATTAATTTCCTCGGATAGAGCTATAGCAACTCTACCTAGACCGTTACGGGTAGGTTCCAATACATCTTGTTTAAAATCAATAACACCCTGTAGCTGACCTCCTGAGATCTGCTCAGTTACATTGACTGAAGCATTACCCTGTGTCATTACTATGTCTAAATCTTGTGAGTTAAATTGATTTTGCTGAGTTTCCAATGTAGAAGCAACTGAACCAACAACCAATGATTGGCCTGAGCCAATAAACAGATTTGCTGCCCCATCATCCTGATAGACAACACTAACATCTATATTTTCAGCAATCTGTTTAATCAATACCTCACGTTGATCAATCAGATCATTCGGTAGATCACCCTGCCCTGCACCCATTTTTTGTACAATATCGACATTCAATTGGGCAATCGATCTGGCTGCATCAGTAACTTCCTGTGTCAAATTAACCAGTTCTTGATTCACTTGATCATTTAACTGAGTAAATCGATCATCCAGCAGTTGGAATCGGCTTGCCAAAGTTTCAGCCTCAGTTAATAATACTTGCCGTGTTGATGTGGATGAAGGATCATCATTAGCATCCTGTAACGCACTAAAAAAACTTTCCAGAGTAGAGGTAAGTCCAGAATCAGAATTAGCCAAAATATTATCAATTTGTTCAGAGAGTTCCAAAAATGCATCAACCTGGCCGAGTTGGCTATTAGAATTGCGTACCTGTTCTTCCAAATATTCATCGGCAAGACGAACTGTAGTCTGTGCACTAACCCCCGTTCCTATATATCCTGAGCCTGAATATTGTGGAAGATTAGCTTCCTGTTCAGTCCGTTGGCGAGAATATCCTTCTGTATTGACATTGGAAATATTATGACTGGTTGTAGCTAATTGTTTTTGAGATGTGAGCAATCCCGATGTTCCTATGCTCAATATACTGCCACTAGCCATATTGAATCTCCTTAATCGTTATTAATGTACGAACCCAGTCACAGTCACCTAGAGAATGAAGAATGAAAAATGACAATTTCAAACAGTTATATACAGATAAAATATTTAATATGTTTTCCATTTATAATTTAGCCTGATGTAAAAAAACATAAGAGTTTTTTTACAACTGGATAATAGTTTGGGTAATAGTATCCGCTGTTGTAATTGTTTTAGCATTTGCCTGAAAATTACGCTGTGCAGTGATAAGGTTGATTAGCTGTTCCGTTAAGTCCACATTAGAATCTTCTAGAGCACCTGAGTTAATTAACCCAGCATTACCACTGCCTGGTACATTTTGAATCCCAGAACCTGATGCAAAGGTCTCACCCCAATAATTGCTGCCTAACTGACTAAGGCCCTGATTATTTGTGAAATTAGTCAGAAAAACCTGCCCCAAATTATTAGATTGTCCATTAGTAAAGCTTGCAGTGATAATACCTGAATCATCTACTTCAATGCCTGAAAGTTGTCCTGACGTATAACCATTTTGAGTTAAATTAGTAACACCAAAATCAGCCCCGTACTGGGTCAAGTCACTGAAATCAATTGAAATGGATTGATCTATGGTCGTACCACCACCTGTTGTCATAACAGGATTACTGGGATAACCCAGGTTTGTCGTAAAAGAAGAAGTCCCCCCTGAACCTGATAATGACGTTGAGTCTATCGTACCATTGTTTTGAAAAGTTACAGTTTCCAATGGGTTAGTTGATAACCCAGAAATACCATGTCCAGTACCAGTGAAGATAATCTGTGGTTCTGAGGAGCTTGAAGCCTGGACTGCAGAAGAATCCATATTGTGAAAAATATTTCCATTTGCATCGACTTGTTTAATACCAACTTCCCAGGTATTTGCTGATGATTTTCTAAAATAGATGGATGTTAACATTGGATTACCAAGAGAATCATAGGAAGTAAATGATGTTGTATGATTATAACTATCAGGATCGACTGTACCCTGAGAATCCATGGTAAACGAAGTCGTTGGTATTGTTTCCCCTGAATCGATATTAGCGATTAATGTCGCTATTGAGGTCTCATTAGGTTCGATGTTTGTACTGACGATCTGTAAATCAACTACTGAGCCAGTATTAATATTGTTTGTGAGAGGATCGACACCATAACCTTTTAATGTTGAACCGTTGTTATCAACGATGTATCCATCTAGATCGACTTTAAATTCACCGCTACGAGTATACACACGATTTCCTGATGTATCATCGAGAGTAAAAAAACCATCTCCAGTTATTCCCATGTCTAAATTATTTTCAGTGAAAATAATATTACCTTGTGTAAACTGTTGAGCTGTCGCAGCAAGGCTGACACCACTACCTATGGCAGTTGTTGCAGAGCCAAACTTACTGGTGGCATAGACATCAGAAAATTCAGCTCTTGACTGTTTAAAGCCAGTCGTACTTACATTGGATATATTGTTACCGGTAACTTTTAAATCTGCCTGTGCCGCATTTAAGCCGCTTAAACCAATATTAAATGGCATAATTAATCTCCTGTTTTCTGGCTTTTTATATAAGTTATCTGATTTCTTCTACTTCTGACAAATAAACACTTCCTGAACCGACAAGGTTTAATTTTATTCCTTGTCCATCCTGTCCAACGGTTACACTATCAACTTTGGCACTAACGAGTACTTCCTGAGCAGTCTCTTCACCACTAATATCTGCAGTCGCTTGAACTTGATAACTACCAGCTGGTAAATTATTTCCACTATTATCTGTACCATCCCAGCTAAAACTGATTTCACCAGCAGCTTGTGTACCCATTGAAATGGTTTTGACTAATTGACCTGAAGAATCAGTAATTTCAATAGATAGATCAGTAGTTGATGCACTTAAGTTGATCGATCCTTCCACGTTATTACCACTCTCAAGTTCTGCATTTCCTCCTGGAGCCAAAACACTTCGACCAACAAGATTGGAAGCTTGTAACACTGAAGAGGATTGCATTATAGAAGTAAAGCTTTCAAATGATTCCTGTAATTCCTCAATTCCAGCAGCAGTTTCAAATTGTGCTAATTGACTCAAAAAGTCACCATTTTCTTGCGGCTCCAGTGGGTCCTGGTTTTCTAACTGTGCAATCAGTAACTGCATAAATTGATCCTGACTACTTTCTTCCGTCTTGGTCTCAGTATCACTGCTTCCTGTCAGTCCTAAGCTTTCATATATTGATACACTATTATCAATGGTTGACATTTTAATTCCCCTGATTGCTTAATCTTATTTATAACGATTTCTTTCTACTCAATGCATCAACCTCAATTTAAAATAAAAATGAAGTATCGATTAAATTAACCTGGCATACATGTCGTTAGTAAATAGGTAAACATTTACCTTTTGTCGTGAAAAAAACTCTTACAATTTTTTATTATTAATTTACTAGTAGAATATGCAGGAAATATGAAGACAATATGGAGAAGTTACTGATTTTAGAGATGAGGCAAATTTAATGGTTAAATGGTTTAAGAGAATTATTTATCAATTTTAATTTCTAATATGGACTCTCTAAAAGTTTCATTATTTTTATCAATTTCATTAATCAATCATTAAAATCATCTTATTATGCCTCGAAAAAGCATTTCGTTTATGATGTTTACAATAAGCATATTTTAAGCAAGCAAAAGAATTACTATTGTTTCTACAAAGCAATAAACTTCATTATTTCTTCACATTTCATTCATACTCACTGCTCATTTCAAGCATAAACTTTTTACTGAGATATAAAATAAATTTGAATGAAGGGAAAAATAATGATTATTGCAATAAAGAAATCAATGATGCTATTTTATAGTTTGATGGTGTTGGGTGTATTCGGATTTATTAATAATGATACTTATGCAGATCAAAGACCAGGGCCAACCAGACACAGTCCTGTTCATCACCAACCTCACTTCCCTGGCCCAAGTATCTATTATGAAAGAAGAGGTCCCTCAAAGCCTTATATTAGACATCGTGGATATGGACACTATCTTCAAGATGATGCCTATCCATGGATAGCCTTCACAGCAATAACGCTAAAAGTACTGGATAATGTCAATGAAGATCAGAAAAGAGCTCATGAGTCTGCTCAAGTTAAAGCAACGACAGCACCTGTTGGAGAGAAGGTTATCTGGAATGCTGGTAGTGCAACAGGTTCTGTTACAACAGTCCGGGACGGGACAAGTACTTCAGGACGCTATTGTCGTGAATTTCAGCATCAAGTCAAAATCGCAGGCAATAATCAGCAAGCATATGGCGTAGCTTGCAGGCAACCCGATGGATCTTGGGAAGTTATAACAACAAACTCAAACTGAGAATCCAATCTTAAAATAAAGACACAGGCACTCTTGAACATGGCTATCATCGAGTAAAACACAATTTAAAAGCTTGTCTTTTGTCAGAGAGTAATAAAGTTAATGCAAAAGGCTTAAACAACAAAGATCGTGTTTAAAAATCACTAGGGCTAAGATAAAGTTTTTATCATACAGATAATTGTCTAAAAATCATTTTGCAACATATCAGTTATATCATTTGCTGGTAAAGGTTTGCTGTATAGATAGCCCTGGAATTCATCACAGCCGTGTTCACGCAGAAATTCTGCTTGCTCAGGCTTCTCAACTCCTTCAGCAATGACCTTCAATCCTAGACGTTTGCCCATGGTTAAAATGGTCAGTGCTATTTCTTTGGCTACATCATCTTTGGCAATATCGCGAATAAATGACTGATCGATCTTGAGTCGGTTCAAGGGAAAATAGCGCAGATTGCTCAAACTTGAATAACCGGTGCCGAAATCATCAATGGCCAATTCCACCCCCTGTTGCTTAAGTTTCTGCATAATTGACAAAGTAATATCTAAGTTATGCATCAATGAGCTTTCTGTTATCTCCAGTTCCAGTTGTTCTGGACAGATATTTATCTGTTTAAGTAATGAAGCAACACGAGTGACAAGCGTTTGATCTGCAAATTGTACTGGTGATACATTAACAGCCATCCGAATTGGTCTTAAGCCGTTTTGTTGCCATTCCCATAGTTGTAAACAGGCAGTACTCAATACCCAGTCACCTATGTTCTTTATCAATCCAACGTGTTCTGCAACGGGTATGAATGTTTCTGGTCCAATCCGGCCCAGTACGGGGTTCTCCCACCTCAATAAGGCCTCAACACCTATAAGTTGACCTGAGCTGGAATCAACCTGTGGCTGATAATAAACTTCAAATTCATTGTTATCCAAGGCGTGAATAAGTGCCTGCTCCAATCTGGAACGTACTTCCAGTCGGCGTTCTATATCCTGTGAGTAAACACAGACATGTTCGTTGTAGTCAATACGTGATTTAAACATTGCGGTGTAAGCGTTACGTAATAAGACCAGACCGTCCTCGCTATCATCGGGCCAGACACTAACGCCAATCTGTGGTGATAAAAGTAATTCACGGTGATTAAGATTGAATGGCTTCGTAAGTGCATTTAACAAAGTCTGTGTCATAACCAGAACACTGGCCTGATCCTTAATACCATAGATCAGCACGGCAAAGTCATCACCATTGAGATGTGCAATAAACTTGTCCTCATTCAGTGCCTGATCCAGTCGCTTGGAAATGGCTTGAAGTATTGGATTGGCCAAGGGCCTGCCCAGTACCACACTTGCAGCCCCTGGCCAATTGATGTGCAAGATCATAAGGCATGCCATGCCAGTCAAAGGCTCAATGACCACATCCAGATCACGCAAACGCTCTTCTAACATGCCATGATTGGGTAGACCCGTCACATTATTGTACTGGCGTTGTTGACTAAGCTGCGAAAGGAGCCTGCTTCTAAGTCTGATATCTTCTCCAATCTGCCAGAGTGACCAGACAGGCCAAGCCAAAACCAATAGCAATAATGCCGTAAATGGGGCAAACCACACTTTAAAAATCCAGAGTATGCAAATGCTGAATAACACAACAATGATCAGTGCTATCATCATAGCCAAAAGCCCCTTACGCATGGTCTGCAGCAGAATCAAAGGCAGTATAAAAGCGAGCAATACAGCAGTTAAAACACTTTGTTGCAATGCTCCTAATTCTTCCAGTATATGCCCCTGCAGGAGGCCGTTAAGAATATGTGCATTTAATTCAATACCTGGCATTCTTTCATGGGAAGGTGCTGCAGGGGTAGAAATGGAATCCCCTAATCCTGCTGCTGTTGCTCCAATAAGAACGTACTTATCCTGAATCCACTTTTCATCAACACGGCCTGCCAGTACATCAGTGTATGACACCTGTCGGGGGCGTTGGTCATGAGAGGAGTAAGGGGTTAGCAGGGAGAATTGGCGTTGCCAGACATTTTCGGAGGCACTGACCTGAGACTTTTTATAAGCTGCCAACTCTAAAGGTTGCTGGCCTGATACTTGTAGCAAAGCTAGTGAAAATGTTGGCCAACGGGCATCACCCAAACCAGCATAAAGGAAAAAGCGTCGATTCAGTCCGTCACTGTCCAGTTCAATATCAACATGTCCCATGGCTTTGGCTGCAACAACCAGCTCAGGAATGGATACTAACTCATCAATACCACCCTGAACTGTCTTCTGCATGGGGGCTAGAACCAGAACCACTCGACCATTGTTCATAATACTTTGGGCAAGCTGAGAATCTGCCCCGACATCATCATTCTGTGCTTCGGAAAAAAGTATATCAAGACCTATTGCCCTGGGTTTCATTTTGGAGAGTTTATCAATCAGCTCGGCATGGACCCGACGTGACCAAGGCCAGCGTCCTAGATCTCTGAGGCTGGCATCATCAATTGCGACAATCAGTACCTGATCCAACATCATCGGTGATTGTATTGGATAAATAACATCATATAGCAGATAATCCATTTTTCGAAATGACTGGGTCGCAGATAGCCAGCTTCCAATCAATACCCCGAACAGGCTGAGCAGTATAATCAGCCAGAGCTGTTTTCGATAAAATGGTTGAGCCATAACTTACAGTAACAGAAATCCGAAGATGCCAAGAGTCGGTACCCACCACCAAGTGTCATCAGGCAAGGGGTCTACCCGTTGAATGCTTCCCCAAGGCCCCTGATAGCCGTCCGTTTCAATTGCTCTAACTCTTAAATAACGTGCTTGACCGCTAATAGCGTCAAACGCCAGTTGTGCCTCGTTAGTTTTAACATCCATTTCAAGCACAGAAAAAGTATCCTCCTCAGACAATTGCACCTGGTAGTTTAGTCCTTCCCTCTCCTGGGGCCAGGTTGCGACAAGTTTACCATCATCGGGGGCCGCTAGCTGCACTTGTACTTTTTCGGGCATCGGCCTGATTTCATAATGACGGATGGTGCCCTCAGGTCCAACTTTACCATCTGCAGCGATACTGTTCAGCTGCCAGTAATACGAACCA
Source organism: Gammaproteobacteria bacterium (assembly GCA_016744395.1). Taxonomy (GTDB): domain Bacteria; phylum Pseudomonadota; class Gammaproteobacteria; order GRL18; family GRL18; genus GRL18. The sequence continues at coordinate 40,634 of JADGEK010000012.1, forward strand.
GGCTCTGATAACTCCAAAGTATTAAAACGGGTATCTGTTAGCCCATCCTTAGTGAGCAGTAATTGCTGAAAACCTTCATCTGAGGCTATTTTCAAACGATAGCTTTTTGCATCGGTCAAATTAGTCCATTGCAAAATTGGTGCTTTACCACGCAAGACAGCATCAATATCGGGCTTTAGCTGTACAGGAGGTTGAGGCCGAGCATCCTGCATCAGTTTTTTAATAGTATCCCGACCTTCAAATCCTTGTGAATCAATGCCACGAACACGCAGGTAATAAGAGCCATCGTCCAGCTCTGGTAATGCGGCCCGATTATAATGACTGAGCTGTTCCCAAATCAAAGTGTTAAACTGGCTGTTGTTCGACAGCTCAACCCGATATTGAACAGCATCTTTTATGGGTTGCCAGAGTATCATGACATTAAGAGTACGTATGGGGTCGGGGATATCCTCCAGCTCAGGTGCTGAAAGTAGTGCTACTACCTGTTCAGGTGCCTTTCCCTGTTCCACTCGGGTCCCAAATCCAGTCAACAGTAATGTATCTCTGTTAGCAGCACTGACCTTAACTTTGCCTTCCAGCACTTCAATACGTGACAATTTAGTCTCTTCATTTACTGAAGTGCGGTACTCGGTACCACGTACCGCACTGATCGCAGATGGTGTGTGTATTTCGAAGCGCGAACCTGGGCCGACAGCTGGCTTCACACGAGTGTCCATACGACCAGATAATAGACGTACACGCGAGTCCACCATGCCAGTGGTACCATGAGCAGTTAGATGATCAAAGTGCATACGACTATTGCTGTGCAGTGTTAATACCGAGTGATCGGCAAACTGAACCGCCACTGAGGTATCACTCCCGGTAATTAGTTCATCGCCCAAGTAAACCTTTGTACCAAATTTAACCGATTTCTCAGAATTACCTTTGGCCCGCTTTAACTCGAGATTACTGCCACTGAACAATTGTATTTCGGCTGGTATGCTATTACTACTGCGCACCCATTTAAAGGGGATCCTCAGGCGAGTACCCGGACGCATTTTTTTTGGTTGCTCAATATTATTGATCTTACGGATTTGTTCAAAACGTGTTACACGGTCCAAGTGTTTTTCACTAAAATCCCAAAGGTTATCACCCTCTACGGTTGTATAAATCCAGTGTTGTCCATAGGACTGAGTAGAAGCAAGCAGAAGACCTGCAAACAATACAATGAATGATTTCAGTCGTATGCGAAGTTGAGTCATAAAATGCACTTTATTTTTAAATCTTAAACTGTTGAATATAGCCTTGAAGTTCAACAGCCATACCAGAAAGTTCATTAGCGGAATGTTCGTTTTTACTGGAGTTTTCAGCCGTAACACCAGCAATTTTACTAATATTGTGGATATTTTTATCAATAGTCTCACTCACTTGACTTTGTTCTTTTGCTGCATCGGCTATATGGGCATTCATATTATTAATAAGCTGAATGGCATCAATAATTTCATCTAATGCCTTACCAGCATCAGCAGCAGTTTCGACTGCTGAACTTCCTTTTTTACGGCCCTCGGACATAACATTTACTGCATTTTTTGCTCCAGATTGCAAACGGTCAATCATTTGTTCTATTTCAGCCGTGGATTCTTGTGTTTTAACCGCCAGGGTTCTAACTTCATCGGCAACGACTGCGAACCCTCTACCCTGTTCACCAGCTCTTGCTGCTTCAATTGCTGCATTTAAGGCAAGTAAATTGGTTTGTTCAGCAATTCCTTTAATAACATCCAACACAGAACCAATATTTTCGCTGTCTTCTTGTAAGTGAGCAAGAACACCAGAAGCACTGTCAACCTCTTTAGCGAGATCTTCAATCGCATTTATGGTTTTAGTTACAATCTGCTGTCCCTGTTTCGTATTATGCATCGCTTTTTCGGCAACATCTGCGGCATTTGCTGTACTTGACTCTACTTCTTGGATAGAAGATGTCATTTGAGTAATAGCCGATGCAACATCGTCAGTAGCTTGTTGTTGCTTGGTAATTGCTGAATGGTTTTCGCGTGTAATTTCCCCAACATGGTCAACTGAAGCGCTCACTTGACTCGAAGAATTTACGATTTGGCGAATTAAGTGTTGTAGCTTATCTAAAAACTGATTGAATGTTTTGGATAAAATACCTAACTCATCATTACTTTTAACATCAATACGAACCGTTAAATCACCCTGACCAGAAGCAATATCGCTAACTCTTTCTATGATTTTATTGATCATTGCACAAGCAGTTTTGGGTAATACAAAGCTAACCAGTAAACAAAATAGTACTCCAATTACTGAAGTGACTAAAGAGGTTGTTATACTGGCTTCAGATTCTTGATAAGCGTGTTGTGTCACTATGTCAATTTCTTTCTCTATTTCCTCAGTCATTTCATCAATAATAGAGCGGATCTCATTGAAAGCCTGGTCAGCTTGACCAAAACTTAAATCAATAGCAGTTTGTCTTCCTGTAGCTTTATCGGCAGTTCGTTCTGATTGAACTTTAAGTGTTAACGGTTTCCATAATATGTGTTTTTTTAAAGCTAATTTGGCTTTATCCTTTAAATGTTGACTTGAAATAAGCTGAGAAAATTTTCCAAGACGTTGTTCTACTTGTTCAATATTCTCATTATGTTGCCCGACTAAGGCTTTAAATTCATTAGATTGTGCTTCAACAAAAATAAAACTGCGCTCTGCAACTTGGGCTTGATAGAGATCCCTATCTGCTTGAAGAAGTATATCAATACTAGGTAGATACTCATCGGCTATTTTTTTTAAGTTGCTGTCTTGTGTGTTAAGGCCAAGAACTCCAACGCTGGAAATAATAATAATTAGGATGGCTATGATAAAAAGCGGAATAGCAAGCTTCCAGCGAAAACTTAAATTATTTAAAAAATTCATAATATCCTCATCTTATTGGTACATTCTAGATTTATATATCGAATCAATAAAATCTGATTACAAATCATTATTATTTTTCATGTTCTAGCATCAGCATTAAATGCAAATATATTATTAATATAGATCAAAAATAGTCATTGTCAAAATTAATTAGTTTAGCAATGTTTATGATAAGCATGGTTAAGATACGGGCGTGCTCTAAGAAAAAAACTATGCTTTGATTATTTGTATCAGTGATTACACACATGGCTGGCTTGATTTACCAAGTGATAGCAAAAGAAACCGATAAAACTATTTTTCGCCTAAAATATTATTTTATTGTAATAATGCTGTCACAAACATCATATATCCTATTCTTATTCACACCCTTTGTTTTAATAAATTATGAATGAACATTTAAGTAATGGTTAACCCTAATGAAACTTAAAAAAACACTAAGTCATCTAAAAGACCTTTTTACAAAAAAAGAACCCAATAAAAAATATAATGACAAAATGAACATGATATTGGATCAGCTGAAAGGCAAAGCAATTCAACTTGAAATTCAACTGGAAAGTGAAGAGAACGAAAGAGAACGTAAAAAAATATACCTGAAGCTTAAAGTTATTAATAAACAGATTAGAAAGGGTGAAAAACTAATACAAGAAAGGGTAAAAGTCCCTCTTAAGCAAAAGAAAGTCACTGAAACACAGCTCGCAGCGATTTCAGTCTACGAGAAATGATGGCTGAAATACAAAAAATGAATAGACTGTATTTTCAATTTATTGATTAAAAAATAGCATTTAATTTCCTGGGCTTATTCAGGTGCTGAACCCATTATTCGTCAGTACCAATACTTCCACCCATATCAGAGACCAGCCGCTGATATTCAGTATCCTTATGTAATAAATTCCGCCCACCGATAACAAGCTTGTCGACAGTTTCTTCACTGAGAGCAAAACTGGTTGGTATTTTGTTAAAGAAGGTTTGCAGTTTAGGCTCTCTTATACTCTGTAAGCCAATATTAATAATGTAAGCCTAGATTTGTCTTTGAGGCATTGATATCTCTTTTGCCCAACGCTCGACACTACGCTTCATTAATTCCTGAGTAGTAAGTAGTACTATTATATCGATGCAATTGAACATCACTCATCGCTGAAATGGTCTCACCAATAGAAGGTTCCTCACGACTAAACGACATGTCAGGTCTGGGTTGTGTTAATGCTGCGGCACGAGTGCCTCCTCCTGAGAAGCTTAAAATGAGTGTAATATCATCCTTAGTATCTTCTTTAGCCCAGGAATGCCAGGAATAACCATCATAGTCAACAGTCTTTTGGGGGAGGTTATCAATAACCCCATAAGACGTGCAACCCACCATAATAAAAGCAACGAGTAAGTTGATTGTGAGGTAGTATAGAGGCATTACTCACTGTATTCCTGGTAGGCTTTAGACCCCCCCATGATTAATGCCCCTAGACCTGCACCAATGAGTGTTGATTTACGGTTGTCACCAATAATAACTCCAGCAGCAGCTCCACCGACAGCCCCAATTGCAGCACTTTGGGTAATTGCCATGCCTTTGTGGTTTGTGGGTGTATTGTATGGATTAGTAGAGCAACCTGTTGCTATGACAAAAACAAGTGATACAAATATAATATTTTTCATAATCTCTGTCCGTTTTTTAAATTAAGGCTATTATAAACGTAAGAACCTGAATCAAATATGAACCAATAACTACAATAGTTTATCGATCAGTTATTGATAAATTATATTGTTCTTAATCAAATAGATACTAATAATAATTAATGTTAAATGTAAGTCTGGCTCATGGAAATATTTTCATACGGATAAGGCATGCCTTGTCTCTATTTAAAAATCCCCTTATACATTGTATTTGCCACTGTATAGCGATCACTCCCCCACTTAGATTGGTTTAACATGATCACAAAGGGATAGCTTTCTCCTTTTGGTGAAAGCATAAAACCTGTATAAGTTGATATTCCTTTAAGAGTGCCTGTTTTTGCTTGAAATCGTCCTTTATCGATTCTTAATAAATCCTGATGTGGTTTAAAATGATTGAGTATTTCTATCATTTGATTAGCAGTAAACTGATTGTTCCGAGATAAACCAGAGCCTTCTTCTAAAGTAAAATGATTAATACCTATGGTATTCATTAAAAATTCTGAAACAGCCTGTCGCCCTTTGTTGAGATCAGCAGGTGCACCTTTTTGCTGTCCGCCCAAAATAATAAAGAGTTGATTGGCTATTAGATTATTGGAAAATTTTAATAAACTTTTAATAATATTTGATATCGGTTTTGATTGATGTGTATAAATAATTTTTGAGTTCTCAGGCATTTCTTGATTGATAATCTTAAGTGGCACATTTATTCCTTCGTTTCTAAGAAATATTTGCATCAGTTCAGAAAAATATCGTAGAGTTAACTTGCTATTTTGCCCAATATTAATACGATGCTTACCTGCTGATAACTTTTTTGCCAATGAGATTGCCGTTGGCGTCAATGGCGTTTGTTGCTCAGCACTGATGAGCAACCCCTTTCTTGTTCGGTGTACATTGATGGTATTATAATTGGCTACCAATGCGCCCACTGTTGAGTCATAGGGATTGTTGCTATTTGATTGGCCATGTATTTTTAGATTAGAATTAAAAAAGCTGGTATCAAGCCAGAATCCTTTTAAAGGAACACCTGATTTGCTTTTTAATTTCTTTTTTAGTTGTTTGGCAATGGCCGATAATGATTCTGAAACCAGTGATGGGTCACCAAAACCTTTTACACCCAAATAGTGATCTTCTGTGAGGTAAAATTCAGTTTTAATTCTATAGTCTTTGCCTAATTTTGAAATAAATGCATCTGCAGTTGCGATTTTTAAAATGGATGCAGGAATCATTTTTTTTTCAGCATTATGAGAAAAAATGGTATTACCTTTTGGGTCCTGGACTACAATAGAACCACCCTTGAGCTGGGGTATAATCTGGCTTGTCCAGTTGCTGGCATGACAATCAGCAAACAATAACAGGGTGATAAATAGGATTATTTTATACATTAACAAGATCTTCATGAATGAGTGGAGCATATTTTTTTATATGTAACACTTTCAAAGGTTTCACGATTGGACTCTTTCATTTACTATGTGATTCAAAGAATTTTTTTTATCGAATTTTAGGAAAATTTAATCACTGATATATCAAATAAATGAGTATAAACCTTATTTTTAGATAAAATAAGAAATAACTTTCCTATATAAAAAAGAAACAATGAATTATAGGTTATAGGATAGGATATATCTTACATATAAGATATCTTTATAGACTGTTTATAGGTAAATATTCACGTTTGTGTGATAATTAGCCAAGAGTAAATATCTAACACACATTGGAGAATAACATTGAATTTATTTAAAAATAATGTCGGTAAAATTGATCGTGTCATTAGACTGGTTGTGGGTATTATTTTAATTGGAAATGTTTTTTATGCACTGCACCATCCTATCGGTTGGGTTGGTATCATATTGATTGTGACAGGAATTGCAGGTAAGTGTCCTCTTTATTCAATACTTGGTCTTAATACTAAAACATTGTCCGAAAAAGCAGGTCTGAAATAAGGAGAGTTTTATGGAAGCTCAAGGAATTATAATGATGGTGCTTATTGGTGCTTTAGCTGGATGGCTGGCAGGACTGATATTAAAAGGCAAAGGGATGGGGTTTCTTATAAATGCTGTCGTTGGGATAGTCGGAGCATTTATCGGCAGCTACCTGTTTGGCTTGATTGGTTTTTCTGTTGGCAGCGGCTTAATTGGAGCAGTCATCACATCCACAGCAGGTGCTGTGGTATTGCTTGCTATTGTTGGTGTTTTGAGAAAATCTCAATAAATTTAAGTTCACTCGAATGACAAATTTAATAAAAAATAAACTATTTATGAACTTTTATTAATTGACACAAGTCAAAGACTTAACGGCAAGTCAATGCCATTTAATCCAGAGAATAATACAATGAAAAAATTACTGATTTTATGTACTTCTATCACATGTTTCTCTTTATCCAATAGTGTATTAGCTGAGCAATCAAGCTGGGATACCGTTAAACAAAAATCGGGTGAAACCTGGGAAGCAACAAAAAAAGCATCTGGTGAAACTTGGGAAGCCACTAAGGAAGCTTCTGGCGTCGCATGGGAAAAGACAAAAGAAATGTCCAATGAAACTTGGAGTAATGTCAAAGAAAGTTCTAATGATGGTTGGGACAATGCTAAAGACAATTCCAATGAAGGCTGGGATCAGGCAAAAGTACAATCCAGTGATACATGGGATAAAGCTAAAAAACAATCCAATGCAATATGGGAAGAGGCAAAAGTAAAATCAAGCCATGCATGGGATACTGTGACCGATGAAGCGACCTGGCAGGCCGCGAAAGAAAAGTCTCATTCTTATTGGATGTCTGCAAAAGAAAAATCACATACAGTCTGGAGCGAAGCTAAGGCAGACTCTCATGAAGCATGGAATAATGGTAAAGATTATTCATATCAACAGTGGGAAAAAGCTAAAGCAATATCAGCACGTGGCTGGGATGCAAGTAAAAATAATAGTGTTGAGAGTGAACCCGCTATCACACAATAGTCAATCTATTGATGTATGGTGCTTTATTAGCTGCTCCCTCTGCACCAAAAGTAGATACCTGAGGCGAAGGAGGAACCTGAAGAAATAGAAAATTCTTTATTCTCTTGCCAATTGGGCCGTAAATAAAAGCGAGCTAAAAGCCTCACCGTCTTTATAAGAAAGCGCCAGTTTGCCATTAACAAAACTGTATTTTTCAATATTTGAAAGCGCCTTTAGGAAACGAGATTCAAGCTCCATCAAGTCTTCAGGGCAAGCCATACGTGTTCCCCCTGTTTTGCTGATATTAAGCTCTCCTATAGACTTGCCTGGTTTAATACTAGCGAAATAATGATTACAGCCACTTCGACCTGATATTTTATCACCTTCAACTTGCAGAGTAATATTAATATCTTTAGGCAAGGCTTCACGCCAGTTGATATGAGTTAACCTCCATTGGACACCTTCAAGGTCAGTCATTGAAACTGACCCAAGCGATTGGGCTTTACTTTCTATCAATTGATTATTCTTCAATGACCAGCTACGCAATACTTTATGGGTTGGACAACATGCCGCATCATTATGAGTTGCCTGAATAACATCTAATTCAATTTTTCCTTGATTGACCCGTCCCATTCTTAATTGAACTCTATCGCCAATGAGATGAGTGGACAGATTAGCTATTTTATTATTTTGAGAGCCTAATATTGCCATAAAGACACGAGTGCCTGAACCACCTGAACTTTCCCATAAAAAAACCACACGCTCATCAGAACCATTGCCATCCACATCACCAATAAATGAAAAATCTTTGATAAGACCCACTGTTGGTCTGGATGCACCACCTTTCACAAAGGGAACTCCTGACCATTTCCCATCTTTTAAGTGAACATTTTTATTTTTATAAATGCCATGGTAAACAGCATCCATGGCAATACTCATGCCTGGAGTGCCAGGAGAGGCATCAGATGAACTTGCTACACTGGCATTAATTATTAATAGGCTAAAGCTAATTAATAATATTGATTGAAATATTGCTTTATAAGTGTTCAATTATTACTCCAATATAAATATATTTTTTAATTCTTTAATAATAGTATATGTACAGCAGTTATTCTAATGCACTCATATTTGTACTATATTTATAAAGTTTTTCCCTTATCCATATTAAAGCCTCATTTTGGTTTAAAAATGATTTTGAATCACCAACATAGTCAGCAATATGAGCCTGGCATACTTCAGTGAGACTAAATTGCAACATTGATGACTCAACAATAGCGATAAATAAGTTCGAATTAATCTTAGAAATTTTTTGAAAAATAGTGCTAATTTCTATAATATCTTCTGCAGTGACATTGTATTCTGAGCACCATGACTTATCAATAATCTGGTATTCCAGGTTACTTACTTTATCTTGTTGATAAATTTTATTTTGAGCGTCAATGACTTCTTTGCCATTGACTTCATCACAAATGCGCATAATAACACCTCTACCCTCATCAACATAGTTTATGTCTATTGTCATAAATCACCTTTTAATCATCATTTTTTAATGAAAATACTTATCATACAAGACACCTGAAGTTTGATCTTTATAACTTGAAATGGCTTTTTCAAATGCCATTTCTAATGTATAAAGGATTTCATCAGGTAGTTTGTCATCATTTTCAAGCTCCCATAATTTTATAAATTTTATCCAATGCTCGACTTCATCAAAAATATCATTTTCCATTTGTTTTTTACCTTCTATTTTTATTGATAATAAAAAAAAACAGAGTGATTTTCATGACTTAATATGACAAAAAAATTGACCTTTTCAGACAATTGAGTTATTTATAAATTGTAATGCTTTTTATCAAGTAATTTCTGAGAGAGATATGCAGACAACTATTTCCGCTCCAACGACTAAAATTCTTTATAAGCTTATGGAAAAATATGAGCTTAATAGTGAGGCGTTGTTTCTTGAAGCTGGCATACAAAAGAAAGATTTAACCAATATTAATAAAAGAATCAGTTATGAAGTACTTCATGGTTTATGGGAGCAGGCAACTACTCTAATCGATGATCCATGTTTTGGTTTAAAAGGTGTTAATATCTGGCATCCCTCAGATTTAAGTGCCTTAGGATATGCATGGCTTACAAGTGCAACCTTAAGAGAGGCTCTGGAGCGTTTCCAACGATATATTAAAATTGCAACAGAATTTTATGAGTTTGAATTAATACAATCCAATATCGGTTATGAATTGGTGTTTCATTTTAAAGACAAAGAAACTTTGAATATGGCTCAGGTTGATGCTTCTATAGCCATTGTTATGGAAATGTGCCGCATTAATTTAGAACAATCAACAAGCCCTATTTCTGTCTTATTATCTCATTCTGAACCTGAATGTAAAAATGCGTACACTTCTTATTTTGGTTGTCCTGTTGAATTTAATCAACCTGACAATAAAATAATATTACCCATTAATATTGTCGATATACCTTTATTTAATAGTGACCCAAATCTTGCCCTGATGAATGATCAGGCCATTGTTCAATATCTTCAGAAACTCAATGATACCGATATTATATGTCAGGTAAAAAAAGTGATTACTGAACACCTGACTTTAGGCATTACCAATGAGCAAGTTGCTTATACACTTAATATGAGTGAAAGAACCATGAATCGGCGATTAAGAGAGCAGGGATTTACATTCAAAGACATCTTAAAAGATGTTCGTATTAATTTAAGTAAATTGTACATCAAAAAAAATCAATTTAACGTCACTGAAATTGCCTTTCAACTTGGTTTTTCAGATTCCAGTTCATTTAGCCGGGCTTTCAAACGATGGACAGGTGCATCGCCTTTAGAATATAAAAAAAGGAACTGATTTTTCTTAGCCCCTATATTTATTGCTATTTAATGGAGTCTATTATATGTTTGATCTTTATGATTATATTGGATTCAATTTTTTTAATACTATCAAAATTAGGCAGACCATCTCTGCTGGCGAATTAAATCAGAAAAAACATAACCATTCCCTGTTTAAAATTTCCTATCGTTAATTTAATTCCTCCTTATCCTTTTTTCGTATATAATTTTAACCAGATTACAAGAAACTCAAGATAGCAGGTGATCACATTAACAATCGCTTCATCATTTTTTCTGATACGGATAACGATACTGCCTGTATTGATAACACCCTTGAGTTTGCGGGGCTGTTACTTAAAAAAAACAAACTGGATGAATGTATCAATGGTTTATCCATTATTCATACGGGAGATTTCCTGGATAAAAAAGCGCCTGATCTGAATAGTATTGAGTATTGGCAAACCTTAGAACAGCAAGTGCAGGAAAGTGGTGGATTTGCCCATCTTTTGGCAGGGAATCATGAGCAGGAAATCTGGCAAAAGATCCAAAATGGCGAAACCTATGGACTCTCTGAAGATGACTTAAAAGTACTCTGTCGCTTTATTGAAACACTAGACTTATTCTATGTGGACGGCCCCTTACTCTTTATCCATGCCTACCCTACCCTGGAATTTTTGCGAGTACTTTTACACTACAAAGAAGTCACTGGCCATGCTCTTAATCAATTTAATAATGATCATTACAAAAAGTCCTTCAAGTCTGTTGAGTCTTTAAGCCAATACAGTTACACCAAAGGAAAGATGAGTGATCATTATCTGCTTTATGATCTGGAAAATATCGCTTCTTATTATCGAAAAAATGGCTTGGAAATTACCACAATCCTAGAAAAACTGGAAATTGACTGCATTATTCATGGACATCGACCACAGCGTTCCGGGGTACAAATCGACTATGAATTTAGTAAATGGCTCTCTGACATTCGAATGATTGGTAATGATACTCGAGTCAAATCAGAGGGACTTGGTGCTACCCTGATACGCATGGATATCGGTCGGGCAGCACAAGTTATTTTTATTAACTCAAGAAACACCAATAAAAAGACTCGCAAGAAATTACGTCATCTGCTCCGCCTCTCTGCACCAGAATCAGCAACACTACAGCAAAAAATAACTGAATCAAAGCTATGTTGGGAACTCAACAAAAGAATTGACCATATAAATCAGATCCATAAAGAATCTATGTTTGCTGTAGAGAATAAACTACAGGCTCAACGTACTTCACATTTATTACAACAAGAAGTACTACAGGAAGAGCTGCAGCAGAAAAATGACTTAAATTTTACCAACCGTGATCAAATAAAATCACTTGAAGCGAACATCAAACTATTAGAACACAAATTACAGCAACATGATAAACAACAAACCACCGATCAAAATTTAAACAATAAAAAAGAAGTCCCTATCCTTGGAGTATCAAAATTTTCACTGGAAATAGCCAATAAACACAATAATATTACCGAAAAAACTCTGGAAAGTCTGGAACAGTCCAGTATGCAGCTACAGCAGGAATTGAAAAAAAGTAATGAGACCCGCAAGCAGGCGGTGGATTATTTACGCGTCTGTCATGAAGCTAATCAAAATATGAACAAAAATCTCAAACAATGTTCTGATGACAAAACTGAATTAGAAAAAGCCTATCATGATATACAAAAAATAAAATCGACAGAAAAAAAAGAAAACACACCTGACAAAGAAACGATTTATATTGCTATTATTTCTTCCGTTTTAACGGGTTTGGCTGTTTTTTTCCTTTTTTAACTTAAGCTGGAAGTCTGGAGTATTCATTTAAATCAAAGTAAACTAGCTTACTGAGTATTATTTATCCGATTAAAATAAGTGTGACAGGCAGAAATAAAAATGACCCTAACTGACATTGAGCCTTTTCAGTTTTTTTTGAACAAACCATTAATAACCACGAAAAACTCTCTAAGTATCACTGCTGAATTATATCTTAAACAGACAGAGGTAACTGTTGACAGTGCTTATTGCCTGGATGATTTTGAAAGCAGTCTGAAAGCTTCTAAACGTTTATTAATACGCTATAAAAATAACTTATTACTTTTGCAGACCAGTATTCCTGGAGCACTCAGTCAAAAATGTCCGTCTAAATGGCGCTTTATCCCACAATTAGAAGATGGTGAAGTCAAAAATAAGCTTAGCAATTGCAGCTCAATCCGGGCATTTTTACCTGGTGATAAAACTCAGCTGCTCATAGAGCAATACAGCTTGCTGGACGACGATCTCAAAACAATTGCCCGTTGCACCTTATATCATCTGAATAATGCTGATAAGTCTTTTATTCTAGGCATAACACAGCCTTTGCGAGGTTATGACCATGAGCATGAATTGTTTCAGAAATTTCTTTATGAGCAAGGTGCCGTTGCCATAGATTCATATAATGATGTTTATGCACAATGCGGTTTCGATCAGCCCCTCTATAAAGCCAAACCCAAACTAGAACTCGCAGTGGATACTCCAGCCATTGAGACAACGAATCATCTTATTCAGGTTTTTATGGCCATTGCCCGGCAAAATGAAGATGGGATAAAAGCTGATTACGACACTGAATTTTTGCATGATTATCGGGTTAGTTTAAGAAAAGTCCGCTCTGTTTTAAGTCTCTTTAAGGGAGTCTATAGTGAAGCTGAAAATATTGCATTAAAACAGTCATTTTCAGATATTATGAAAGGCACAAATCAATTGCGTGATTTGGATGTTTATTTACTAGACAAGCAGGAGTTAGTCAGCTTATTACCTGAACGTATGCATGCTGGTCTGGAACAGATGTTTGATGCTTTTTCTGTGGAGCGAAAGAAACAGCTGCAACAAGTCACTAAAATGTTAAATAGTAAAAGCTATCAACAGGCAATAGCCGCCTTACAAGAAAAATTCAGTAACACAGAAAACTTACAATCAGGGCCAAAAGCCTTAATTGCCTCTTTGCCTTTTGCAACCAAGCTGATCTGGAAGCGTTATACTAAAGTCTGTCAGATAGCCCGGCAAATTACAGCTGAAACACCCGATGAAGAAGTCCATCAGTTGCGTATTCAATGTAAAAAATTACGTTATTTAATGGAATTTTTCTCTGACTTATTCCCGCAAAAAATGCTCAAACATCTGATCAAAGCCCTGAAACGACTTCAGGATAACTTGGGTCGCTTTAATGATTTTTCTGTACAGCAGGAATCATTGCAGGAATTTCTCAGCACTTATGCAAAGAAACACCGCAATAAAAATTTAATTGCCATGGCCGAAAGTATTGGAGCACTGATTATTTTATTACAACAAAAACAGTGTCGTGAACGGGATCAGGTCATGCAATCTTTTTCTTCTTTTGACAGTCTCAAAATAAGAGATGAATTTTCTCAAGTTTTCCATCATGGTATCAATCAATGAAAATAATTGCCTGTTATAGTAATAAGGGTGGTGTCGGTAAAACGGCCACTTCTGTTAATCTGGCTTATGCTAGTGCCCATGCGGGTAAGCGTACTCTCTTATGTGATTTAGATCCTCAGGGTGCCGCCAGCTTTTATTATCGTATCAAACCCTCTCGTAAACTGGCTGAACAGGCTTTTTTTAAAGATGTCGATAAGTTTACCCGAGCCATTCGAGCCAGTGATTTTGACAACCTGGATATCATTCCTGCTAATATGACTTATCGGGATTTTGATATTTTTCTATCCCGTATGAAAAACAGCCGCTCTCGTCTAAAAAAAGCCTTGAGTGCTCTGCATAATGAGTATGATGTCATCATACTGGATTGTCCACCCAATATATCCCGCTTATCAGAAAATATATTTAAAGTATCTGATTCAATTATTGTCCCAGTGATACCAACCACCTTATCCGAGAGAACTTTTTTTCAGCTTCTTGATTTTTTCAAAGAAAACAAACTGAATAAGAAAAAATTATTACCCTTCTTTTCCATGGCACAAAAACAGAAAAAACTTCATAAAGAAACCATGGCAAGACTACGCAAACAATATAAACGATTTTTATCAACACCCATTCCTTTTTCATCCGATATTGAAAAAATGGGGATTCACCGTGCTCCAGTACTAAGCTATGCAAAATCAAAAGCAGCAGCCAAGGCCTATAAAGCCTTATGGCATGAAATCAGTAATAAGTTTTAATCCGTGTGCATCCGTCTATTTACGGATGCACCGCATCTAAAGAGTTATTCATTGCGGTTTACATTGCCTCTAATTGCAGTATTCTTTCACTGCATAGGTGGTGTATCAACTGTTCTTCTTGTTCTTTATACGCTCATACTTTACAGAGTATCTCCAGAGACAAAATCAATCTATAAATACTTTAAGGCTTTTTTAAACCCCTCTCGCTCTATGATACGAGCATAATAATCATCAATACATTTGTTTTTAAATTTTATATTATTTTCATGAGCCCAGTGCAGGCTATGAGCTAAAAGAATATCTGCTGCCGAAAATGACTGCCCTAAAATCCAATTATTATTACTAAGACCCTGTTCTAAAATGTTTAAAACCATTCTAAATTCATACAATGCTGTTCTTAATATTTCAGGCACTTGATATTTCTGAGGCAGTGAAAATTGATGTTTAGCCATTGTCCATAGTGGTTGCTCAAATTCACAGAGGGCAAAAAAGCACCATTGATTATAATTTGCTCTAGCTAATGTGCCACATTCAGGTATGTAAATATCACTTTTTCCTGAATGGTTTACATATTTATCACCTAAATAGGTAATGATGGCTGCAGATTCAGTTAATATCAGTTCCTGATCAACAAGAACCGGGACTTTCCCAGATGGATTAAGCTTAAGAAAGAATTCTTCTTCAAGCTGACCCTTGTTGGGGTTTAATTTATGATACTCAAACTGAACATTGAGTTCCTGGAACATCCAAATAACTCGAAATGAACGTGAATTTCCAAAACCATACAGTTTCATCAATGATTGACTCAATAATTTAGTTTCAATACGAATGTATTGTCTTGCTTAAAGCAGCCCTTTTATTAGAGGGTAGAATGAAATGGCCAAAGCGGTAGCTCCCATAAGGATTGCGATAATACTCAATAGATTAGAATTTTTATCGGCTTTTGACTCAATAATTTCTTCTAATATTTGAAGTTTTCTATTATGTTGAGCTAATTGATCTTGTATTTTAGATTCAATCAGGCTTTGTGCTACTTCATGCTCTAATAGAACTGACACATAAGTAGACAAGTTGTTTTCAATAGCGGAATGAATTTTTGTATCCACAATTTCATTGATCGTTGAATTAATGAGAGCATTGATGTCAACCGCATCTTGTTCTGCTTTAAATTCATTAAAACGATTATTGATAGACTCTTCAATATCAACTTTTAATTCTCGCAGTGAATTATTATCAATTTTTGAAACCTTATCATCAATGTAGCTATAAGTACCTTCAAGTGATTTTTTGACCGTAAAAATCACTTTTTCTTCCAGTTGCTCCGATAGTGCTCTGAGTTGTTCATTGGAGTTGTTTGCACATTCTTCAGTAAAAGTGGCGATCTGTGTTGAAGCGACTTGATTGGCCACTTTTTCAGCAATACTAGTCGCTAGATCAGAAATGGGTTGTTGAAAACTCTTCAACATGTCATCCTTATTGATAGACGGTTCAAGTGGAGTGACTTCAGCTTCTTGCTGACTGAAGTCATTAATAACGGTTTCAAGGGGTTCTGTCGATGATGACTTGCACATATAACCAGCAGCACCTAGAGAAAAAGCTTTTTGCTTATCTTCGTCTGATTCTTTCCCCGTACACATTACAATAGGGATATTAGAGAATTTTGGATTGGAGTGAATTTGAGTCGTTGCTTCAAAGCCATCCATTCCCGGCATCAAACAGTCCATAAAAATAATGTCAGGCAATGATTCATTTTGTTCTAAAAAGTCAATTGACGCTTCACCAGAATCCACCATATTGACTGAAATACCACGGCTGGCTAACTGTTTTTTTAGTACAACGCGAGCCATTTGAGAGTCATCAACGATTAGGGCTGATTTGATTTCCATACTGAAATTCCTTTCTATTTTTTCATAAAAGTCAGAATATTGAGATAATGTTTAAGATAATATTCTGCTTCTTTTTGAATTTGTTTTTGTTTAAATTCAGATTGTGTTGCTAGCTGATGGGGTGAATTATCAAGCCAATCTATACATGATACCCATAACGTCTTTTTCCCTGTCAAAGTAAACGCCGTTAAGCTACCTTGCTTTCTAAGTCGACGTTGAGAGATAATTACCTTATGTTTAACTTGCTCAAGCTGATCTTTGAGTGGTTTACTCAGATCAAACTCGACAGACTGAATCAGTTCATGTTTATTGGTTTCTGCAGGGTTGTCAGGTGCGTCATACTCAGGCGGTAAGGGACGCCATGTTATATCAACCTCTAAAGCAGTTAAATCAGGATTATTTGGAAATTGAAAGAAGCCCCATTTATTACCCATCCAACACTCTATTAATAGCTTATCATCTGAAATAGAACAGTGACCATCTTGTTCTGAAGAAGGATCAACAATTTTATAGGATCGAGGGTCCTGCTTCCATGCTTGATAGTCCATATCAGGTGAGCGCCCATAGTCTTTTTCAAGGGCACGCCACTGTTTAATGAACCACTTATAATCCATCTGATAGTCAGGATTTCGGCGAAGAAATTCCCAGGCCCATTGCTCTTTATTAAGTGAATGAGTATATGAGTAATCAGGTCTATTTAATTGGGCAATTTCCAAAATTGTAAAATACCTCTTGAGGTTTCACTGATTAATTGGTGTGATTGCTTAGAAAAAGCCATGGTTGTCACATTAGCGAGAGATGACTGCCAAACATAGCGTCGTTTGGGCTTCTTTGTCATGAGTTTATTACCTGTTTTAATATCCCATAGAATGATTTCTTCTCTGGAATAACCTGTAGCAATGGTTTTGCTGTCAGCTGAAAAGACAGCTGAAGCCACTGTTGCTCTGATTTTATTGAGGCGACGAACTAATTTTCCAGTATGTGTATTCCAAATAAAAATTCCATCAGAGGCTGCATTGGTCATAGCGTATTGACCATCAGGAGAGAGCTGTACTTTGGATACTTTAGAAATATGTGACCAGGTATATTTTAGTTCACCTGTTTGTAAATCCCATAAGCGTGCTTTGGTATCATCTGAGCCAGATAAAGCATAACGTCCATCGGCTGAAAGAGCGACACTGGTGATAATATCATCGTGATAAAAACCGTATTTAATCCCGCCAGTCCGTAAATGAAAATAAACAATTCGATAGAGTGGGTATTGGCCACTTTTGTCTCGTGCTGAAACCAACGCATATTCACCGTCACTGGACAGTTTAATTGCACGAATATCATCCATTGACCAAAAATAAAGCACTTTATTCGCTTTTAAACTGAACAAAGCCATTGTTCCCTGTTCAGCTGTCACAACAAATTCATTATTGGCAGAAAAATCCGCTGCAATCACACCTGCCTTAGGAGAATTATCATGTTGCCATTGAGAAATGACTTTATTTGTTTTGGCTTCAATTAATTCAACATAGCCTTGAGAGTGAGCAATCAATACGTATTGACCATCATGGGATAAGGTAATACTAATCGCATTATCTGTATGCTCAATAGTCTTATCGGCCTGGTCATAAAGACAACCACTCAATAAAACGATGAATAAACAAAGCAATAGAAAAATTGATGTTTTGAGAAGCTTCTTCTTAAAAAAAATAAACATTAGATCCTCAATCTTGTTATAGGAGCGAAATTAACACGGTTAAAATTAATGCGAACGCTCAAATAGGAACTGTCGGTATTTTTCATCGCCTTCTTGAAAAACACTCTCACCCTCTAGATCATACGCCAGTTGAAGTTCATCCCTTGCGCATTGAGTGTCTTCTAATTCAAAACAACAAATACCTAATAACAAATGAACCAACGGGTTATTGATCGCACCACTGCAAATTATTGCTTCAAGAAGCTTTTCTTTCGCTAAATTAAAATCATCTAAAGTAAGCAAGCATTCTGCCTGACCTAGTTTAATCCACAAAGCAGCATCCCATAGTTGCTTGGGTTCAGGTAATGTATTCCAGGCTTTTTGATATTCTGTAATCGCTTGTGAAAACTCTTCATTTTCAATTAAATGCTCAGCTTTACTGTTAAAAGCTTCTAATTTTCTAAATAATTTATCTTCTAGCATCATCATTAAGCACCGAATTTCTAAGCATATAATTTTCTATATTCATCTGTCAGGTCAATCATTTCTGCAAAGCCAATGATTTCTTTATACTCCTGATTCAATAGTTTAGCAGAGGCTTTATTTAAAGTTTCGACTTTATCTAAAGTCATATTACGATACAGTTTATCAACAACCAAATTATTCATAAACTTTATATTGATGCAAACTCCATTATTGTTCAGAATAAATGCAACGAGACGCTCAAGTTGCTCATTGTTAATTAATTCAAAGTCTGTGATTGAAAAAATACTTTTATTCCCCAATTCATCCGTATCTATATAGAGAAATAACATAAAACTCTGTGTATTTTTATCCGATGCTTTAACTGTACGCTGATGAAATTCATTGAGTCGTAGTTCAGTGGTTAAAAAACGAAAATCATAACCATGCCCTTGGACATATAATTTTTCTGCAAATTGATTTGGGGTTTCAGTCATTCCAATTTCACGAATGTAATGATGGTTGGTTCTATCTCTGGTAATGACAATGGGAATAGTCTGAATATTTTCAGTCACAAAGGCTTCATAAAATGTAGTATTAACCGTATCTATTTTATCTCTTAAACACAACTCTAACTTCGCCCGATTCCGTTTAACCAGTTTAGTGAAAAATTGATTAATGGTTCTATGACATTCATTGGTATTGCGAATAACACCCAGAAAAAGGCCATCATTTCTCTTTCTGGAAATCATAATGCGATGTGGGATGTTTTTTAACTCAGTGGAAATACCTTTTATCATTAGACTGGAAAAAGTAATTTCAACGGATGAACCGTTTGGAATATCAACCTCTTGCGTGATTACTAAGCCTAATCCTGAACGGGAAAAATCAATGGTTTTAGCAGAGTATGTCAGATTATTAAATTTAATTGAAACATCCATTTCGTATTGATAACGAGGGTCATAGCGATGATGTTCAACATTAAAACTGACAATTTCAGGATGGCGTAATTCAGTTTGATCAAATGTATCAATGACATGTGCATCAGCCATTCTTATTTTTTGGTTATTTCTGATAACTGATAGAGTAATAACTTCGCCCGCATTAAATTTTAAAGGCTGTAAAAAGATGGCCTGTCGACAAAATATTTTAGTAATATCAATAAAAATGACCTGAGCAATGGATTCTGAAGCGCGTTTATCAATGACCTTGGAGGCCATCGCATCAATGCGTTGGATTTTACTCAACATTGCCGTAATTTTTTCTGCTACAGGCTTTCTATTAAGATTTGTCATGGTCTTAAATATTCGACCTTTACAGGTTTTTACTTTGAAAGCGACTTGTGACATTTCATCTTTAGTTTGTAATTCAAAATCAAAAACAGAATGAAAATTATTCTTTTCCCAATAGGTAAACAAGATTGAAGATTCATTATTACGAGCCATCTTTGCAAATTTTTCAATTCGATGTGGGATACAAAAAGCATCAAATTGGGGTGCTTTTGTCTCATTGCTCAGATACTCAAAAAAGTGTTTGTTTCGGTCGGTTTGTATAACCGTATCAATATAAAACCCCAGTTCTTGTGTCCAATGAACAAACATAGGGACATGTTGCATATTAACAGAATATAAGTTCTCATAATATTGTGCTTTAGACGCGCAAATTCGATCAGTGGCATCTATTTTATATCGTAGTCGATTGCCCGTAATGAAACGTTGAAAGAAATCCATTGTCGATGATGAAAGATTCGACTGAATTAAACTAATGTATGTTTTTTCACCAACATGTTTAACCTCTTTAATCAAATATTCTATTGTCTCAAAGGGGGTAAACTCATCGACACCACCGATTATGGAGTTTTGACTTTCAACAAATTTATCAAAGGTTATTGCCACCTTTGTACCTTCCTGAATGAAGGTTCTGGGCATAAATATTTGTAAACCATTGACGGAAAGGTTTTTGCTTTTGACTGAATACTTAATACCAGAGTAATTCATCGTTAAAGGCATGACATAAAGTAAACGAGGTTCATTTCGTTTAACAAAATAGCCTAAGGGAAAAATATTAGGTTGATAACTCCCGATATTATCAGGAATTTGTTGTTTGATCTTTTTAAAGTAACTCTTATCAGAGGATGATTTGTCAGCTATTGTCGGCATAAATTTTTAAATGAATAACTTCTTTGTACCATTAATTGAATTTTGTTCAGTATAAGTAATATATAGCTGAAATATAATATTTGTCTATTGTTAATTGTTGATAATTTAGGTTTTTTTATGATTCAACTTTGTTATTTTCAATACTTTTCGTGTCTGAATTAGTGAGCAACTCATAATGACGATAATAGAGTACATAGGCCATACTTTGGAATAAAAGTAAGAAAAAAAGCAATAAGAATGGATGAAGCAACTGTAAAACGCTAAAAATAAGTAAGAATACAAATGAAATGACAAGCAAAAGAATAATATCAATTAATATAGTCATACTATAGCCTTTAGTATAGTTAAAACTATTGCTAATGGCCTCAAAGGGCGTTTGTTGTTTTAACATAACAAAGTATGGTACAAGAAACAAACGGGTGAAAAGCCAGATACCAGGTAAAATAAATAAAAGAAAACCTGCAAAAATTAAAAAGCTGGTAATAACATTTGCTAAGAGCATATATGGCCAACGCTTAAGCCCTTCAAACAAACAATTGAATACACCTCTCCCCTGTTTGCTTGCCAAACTAAAGATAAGTGCAATCAGCCCTCCTACATAAATTGGCTGTATAACCAAATTCATCATTTGAGCAAAGGCTTTAATTGATTCAATGCCAATTTGTTCAGCACTGACATCGCCAAAAAAAATTGGAATGAGTATCTGTGCTAGTAAAATAACAAGAGCAGCAATTAATAATGTAAAAGCGAACAATTTGAATAAATTAACTCGAAAAAAATAAAAAGCTTCTTTAAATGTTTGTGTCATGGGAGTGAATAAGATTGAATTTCAAATGTTAAATTAAAAGAAATAGTCAAAAGCTCTAGAGATTGTAGAAATAGCAGAGCTTTGATTTTGGTCATAACAATAGTTTTTTAGGCTAAATTTATAATTTCCATTCCAAGGTCCAGACATTCTTTTTCATGTTCATGATTACTCACTACAGCAATACTACTATCTTTATTTATAAGATAGGTTTTTGCCACCCTAACCAGATCTTCAATCGTGACAGCTAAAATTTCTTGTCTGAATTTTTGTCTTTGCTCTGCATTTCGACCAAATAAATTGTTATGAAATGCTTGCTTAGCATCGCCAGCAGGTGATGCAGGTTTATCAAGACTGCTGATAACGCCTAAAATTGCTTCTTCTAACGCCTGATAATCATGCTCAGTATCAATTAACCAATGGATGGATTGTTCAAAGTCAGAATAAGTGTCTGATAATCTAGGATCTCGGTATGAGAAAAATTTAAAACAGGCACTTGCAGAATCTTGGCTGGCACCACCACCATAGGCACCACCTTGCTCTCGTATAGTACGGTGCAGATAACCATTTCTTAAGAAGCCACCTAAAATGGTCAATGCTGCAGCATCTGAGTGACCAACAGGTACTGTGGCAAATGTTTTAGCACAAAAATTAACTTGAGTACTGGTTAACCAGGCTTGTTTCACATGTTTTTTTATTGGCTTGAGATTAATCAGGCGATCATCAGTGGCGGACATTTGAAGCTTATTTGATTCTCCCCATAGATTTAAAATATGCTGACTGCAGGCGGAATACGAATCTTCTTCACAAACCAAAAGAAATTGAGCAGGTGAGTTCTTTAATTTAGAATGTATGCTTTTTAATAAGTCTGTCAGCTGCAGCAATGCCTCTGCTTCTTGCGTATCATCCTGCAAAGAGTTATCTAATTCTTTAATAAAGGAAATACTGGCAAGACCACGATTATTATGACTTAAATGTGCCACAGGACTCATTCCACTTGAAGCGGCTTGCATTGCTAATGAGTGCCCACTGCCTGTAATACTGTTCTCTTTGCGAGTTCTTAATTGAGAAATGAGTTCTTTAATTCGATCCGTTTCATCAAAACGCATATTTTCAAAAGAATGCTTTAATAGCTCCGCCATTGCTTCGTGGTTCCTTAATAGCGATTTTCCTGAAACACTATAAAAGCCTAATACTTCTTGCTCGTCCTCCGTTTTGCCACGCAGACTGCTACTGGCATGTATACCACCTGAGACTTGAGATTGACGTATTTGCATCTGTAAGTAATCATCATTACCACAACCTAACTCACCAAAACAATAATTGAATAAGGGTAAAAATTTATGTTCTTCATCGCTGAGATCAGGCAAATCAATGATCATCTGCTGATAGACAAGCCCATTAGTCCCTTGATTATAATGAGATATTTTTAAACCCTTTTCACTCTTCTGATTTTTATGATTGTAAACCTGTTCATGGCTTTGTGGTATTTTAATGGCTTGTGGCACATCTTCAATGGTGACTTTAGGTAAAATATCTTCTACATTGTCTTCAGTCTGGTTTTGTCTTTGCTCAAGTTGAGAGGCAAGATGGATTAAATTCTCTTTTTCGACATCAGTGAGTGATGCTTTAATGTCTGCCAATTGAGCTTTTTCAGCGTCATTTCGATGCTGTTCCAACTGGTCATCGGGTTTATAAGTGACTCTGACTCGATGTGGATTGTTAAGCAATTGAGATTTCACCAGATTTTTTACATAATCTGGATCTTGAGCTTTCTCTCGCAATGTTTGTAAAGCCACATCAAGATTCATATGAGTGATCACATCTCCTCGATGGATTGCGGTCGATAATCCTGAGAGAATTAATTGCAGGCCAAATGGATAATGATCACCGCCAATTTCACGTTGACTGAGCTCCAATTGGTGTAATACGGCTTCAATTTGTTCTTTATTAATACCATTTTGTGCCACATCTTCAAGGACATCAATCACCAGCTCTTGAAAAGCTTGAGCATTTTCAGGAGATGAACCTTCAAGCCCACAGAGAAAACTCATTTCTTTATTCGAATCTTCAAGGCCGCATAAGGGTGATGGGGAGTTGCCTAAGTCTGTTGTTTCTAGTGCGAGCATGAGAGGAGAAGCTGAATTTTCTAATAGTAAACTGGATAAAAATTGTGCTTCAAGTTGTTCTTCAAGGTTAATGCTTTGGCCTAAAAGCCAGGCCATAACAAGATGCGTTTTATTGCTGTGATCTTCTTCTGCATCCAAGGGGTAGCTTTCTTCAATATTAATTTGTGAAAAATAGCGCTTTTCATTATTGACTTGGATGGTTTTATCAAGGCGTTCAAATTGAGACAGCACTTGGTTTTCAAATTTCTCCTGATGTATATGTGCAGGAATATCACCAAAAGTCATAAAAACCGCATTACTGGGATGGTAATGTACACGATAAAATTCTTTTAACTCTTCATAACTTAAGTCAGGAATATCAGTAGGTTCCCCGCCACTATTAAAGTGATATGTAGATGTTGGAAAAAGGTATTTACTCACCGTCTGCCATAATGCACTGACGGTAGATGACATTGCCCCTTTCATTTCATTAAAGACTACCCCCTTAAATTGTAAGTCAGTATTTGCATCATCGCCTTGCTCAAACTCAAGTCGGTGACCTTCCTGGGCAAAATCTAATTTATCCAGACGTGAAAAAAATACGGCATCAAGATAAACATCCAATAGATTATTGAAATCTTTTGGATTTTGACTGGCAAATGGATAAGCAGTCCAATCGCTACTGGTAAAGGCATTCATGAAGGTATTCAATGAACGTCTGATCATCATAAAAAAGGGATCTCTGACTGGGTACTTTTTACTGCCACAAAGTGCAGTGTGTTCAAGGATATGAGCGACGCCTGTAGAATCTGTTGGAATGGTTCGTAATGCGACTAAAAATACATTTTCATCATTATCAGCCGCAATGTGATAATGGTACGCACCTGTTTTTTTATGCTGAAATTGATTAATGACAATATCAAGTGATTCAATTTGTTCACTCTTTATCCATTCAAAGGTTTCATGACATCTGGTCATTTCAGAAAGGGTGGCATCAGATAGAGATGAACGAGTTGATTGGTTTGTAGTATTTGTATCAGCGGCAACAGTCATTCCAGACAGAACTCCAATTTATTATAGGTATTATGGAAAAATATTATTCATATTTTAGTAATTCAGTAAGTATTCAATATGGTATCAGTTATAACAAGATACAAGAAAAAAGTATAAGAAAGCTGAGTTTTTTCAACAAATATGAGAAAAGTTTCAAAAAATGACTATTATATATAATATTACCTATATAAAAATAAGAGTGCATACATGTCAGACGATATGAAAAGCAAACTAAAAAGTACCTGGTTAGATGGTGCCAATGCTGCCTGGCTTGAATCTCTGTATGAAAACTATCTGGAAAACCCTGAATCTGTCAGCCCTCAATGGCGAGTCCAATTTGATGTACTCAAAGACAGTACTGCACAAAGCAGCAATGAAACACCGCACTCAATAATTCGTGATAACATAAAACGCAGCTTAAAAAGAAACACACTTTCCAGTCCAGTGCCTCCACAAGCAGCAAATTCTGTCAGTTCATGTGACATTGGGTATGAGCGAAAGCAAGTACATATCTTACAACTCATTAATTCATTTAGAATTTTAGGCCACTTTAAAGCCAATCTAAATCCACTGTATCAGGAAAATACGACCAATATTCCAGAATTAACATTGGAATACCACCAATTAACGGAATCAGATCTTAAGTTAGAGTTTGATACAGGTTCTCTGAACACTGATGATCGGGCCAATCTCAGTAAGATACTACAGGTATTAGAGCAGACTTACTGCCACTCAATCGGTGCTGAATACATGCACATCAGCGACACAATAGAAAAACGCTGGATCCAGAAAAAACTGGAAAGTGCCATCAGTATACCGACTTTACATTACAAAGCACGGCAACGGATATTACGACGCTTAACAGCTGCGGAAGGATTAGAAAAATACCTGCATACTCGTTATGTTGGTCAAAAACGTTTTTCACTAGAAGGTGCTGAATCACTTATTCCTTTATTGGATGAGTTAGTACAGTCTTCCGCAACCTATGGTATTAAAGAAACAGTCATTGGCATGGCACATCGGGGCAGGCTTAATGTCCTCATTAATATTTTAGGCAAAACACCTGGCGAATTATTTGATGAATTTGAAGGAAAAAAAGAAACAGGTGAATACATGGGAGATGTTAAATATCACATGGGATTTTCTTCCGATATTTTAACTCCTCTGTCTTCAATGCATTTAACATTAGCCTTCAACCCTTCCCACCTGGAAATTGTTTCCCCTGTGGTTGAAGGATCAGTCAGAGCAAGACAAGAACGTCGATTTGATAAAACAGGTGATCAGATCATTCCCATACAACTCCACGGTGATTCTGCATTTGCTGGCCAGGGTGTAGTCATGGAAACCTTTCAGATGTCACAATCCAGAGGATATTGTACAAAGGGGACAATTCATATTGTGATCAATAACCAAATTGGATTTACCACCAGCAATGTTGAAGATGTGCGTTCTACTCAATACTGCACCGAAGTATCTAAAATGATTAATGCTCCTATTTTTCATGTCAATGGTGATGATCCGGAAGCCGTAGTCTTTGTGGCTAAACTGGCCCTGGATTATCGTATAAAATTTAAAAAAGATGTGGTTATTGACATGATCTGTTATCGACGTCATGGCCACAATGAAGCTGACGAGCCTTCTGCAACACAGCCTATGATGTATAAAATTATCAAGGCACTGCCAACCACAAGAGAATTGTATATTGAAAAAATGGATCAGGCACAAATCTTCACCTTAGATGAATCGGAACACCTTAGAAAAGACTATAGAAATAAGCTTGAAGCGGGCGAATGTGTCGCACCAAACATAAGTTCTGTTATTGATGACTCCTATATTTTTCACTGGGTTAAATATGTTGGCAATGAATTAAATCAGCCTGTTAATTCCTCAGTGGATCTACACACAGTAAAATTATTAATGGATCAACTGGAACAATTACCCACTGAATTTGAACGCCATCCCAGAGTAGAAAAAATCATATCCGATCGGCATAAAATGACGGCAGGTGCTCTGCCTATTGACTGGGGCTATGCAGAAACATTAGCTTATGCCGCTCTGATTAATGATGGCTATAATATTCGGCTATCAGGCCAGGACAGTGGTCGAGGCACTTTTTTTCATCGTCACGTTGTTTGGCACAATCAATTAAAGAAAGAAGCCTTTGTCCCTCTCAGAAATATGCAAGGTAATTCCCAAAATGAACCTGGAAATTTCCTTGTCATTGACTCATTACTCTCTGAAGAAGCAGTTTTAGCCTTTGAATACGGCTATGCATCAACAGACCCTGAAACCTTAGTCATATGGGAAGCTCAGTTTGGAGATTTTGCCAACAATGCCCAGGTCGTTATCGATCAATTTATCAGTGCTGGAGAACAAAAATGGCAACGTCTCTGTGGCCTGGTTATGTTATTACCTCATGGCTTTGAAGGACAGGGAGCAGAACATTCTTCGGCAAGGTTGGAACGTTTTTTACAGCTCTGTGCACAAAATAACATGCAGGTTTGCGTACCCACAACTCCCGCTCAAGTTTTTCATATGCTCAGGCGTCAGATGTTGCAAAACACACGAAAGCCACTGATTTGTATGAGCCCCAAAAGCTTATTAAGACACAAGTCTGCAGTCAGTACACTTGAAGAAGTTTCATCAGGTACATTTAAAAATATTATTGATGATATTGCTATTCAAATAAAACCTGAATTATCCAGAGACATTACTCGTGTGGTTTTGTGCAGTGGCAAGGTGTATTACGATCTGCTTGAAGCCAAAGAAAGCAATGAGTTAAATCATATCGCCATTATAAGAATTGAGCAATTATATCCCTTCCCACAGCAGGAACTGAACGAGATCATGAGTCAATACACTCACACTAAACAACTGGTCTGGTGTCAGGAAGAACCCAGAAATCAGGGAGCATGGTACACCATACGGCATAATCTTGAAGCACTGGAATCTGAACAGTCAATATTACCATTATGTTATGTGGGAAGAAACGCCTCAGCAGCACCTGCGGTTGGAGTCATACGTATTCACGTTGCGCAACAAAAAAAATTAGTTTCAAAAGCATTAGGACTCTAGAAAACGATTAAAAATACGCTAAAAAAGCTTCTATAAATAGACATTTATTGCTCAATAAAATAGACAGTCATCAGAAGGAAATTGATTTATGGCCAATAGTCACGATATAAAAGTACCTGTTCTACCAGAATCTGTTTCTGATGCAGTTGTTATCAGCTGGTATAAACAAGTTGGAGAATACATTGAACGAGATGAACCCATTGTTGATATAGAAACGGATAAAGTGGTACTGGAAATACCTGCTCCTGTCTCTGGTGTTCTAAAAGAAATTATTGAACCTGATGGTTCAACGGTTATAGCACTTCAGATTCTGGGCCTGATAAGTGAATCAAATGAAGTGCCTATAAAGAAACCAGACAGCATTGAAATTGACAGTCAAATTGAAGATGCTCACAATGCTCATTCAAGTTCACCCATCATTTCCCCTGCCGCACAAAAAATGATGATTGAAAATCATATTGACTCAAGTAATGTCAAAGGTTCAGGTAAAGACGGGCGAGTGTTAAAAGAAGATGTTCTAAAAATAATTGCAGCACAAAAAGAGAATATAAAAGAGACGCTGCCTCCTCCTTCACAAACTGCAACAGTCTCCCACGATAAAAATAGTATTTCATCCAATGATTCTGGCAATGAAATGCTTGGTGTTCGTGAAGATAAACGTGTACCAATGACAAGGCTCAGAGCAAGAATAGCGCAACGACTACTTGATGCTCAACAAAATGCAGCGATATTGACAACATTCAATGAAGTCAATATGAAACCCATTTTGGACATGCGTCAGCAGTATAAAGATCTATTTGAAAAAACACATGACGTAAAACTGGGTTTCATGTCATTTTTTGTAAAAGCAACCGTTGAAGCATTAAAACAATTCCCCGCTGTCAATGCATCTATTGATGGCAATGATATTGTTTATCATAATTATTTTGATATAGGGGTTGCAGTATCATCTCCAAGAGGTTTAGTAGTACCTGTTTTAAGAAACTCTGAATCTTTATCGATGTCAGGTATTGAACTATCAATCAAAGATCTCGCAATAAAAGCCAGAGATAATCAGCTCAGTCTTGATGAAATCACAGGGGGGTCATTTTCTATTACTAATGGCGGTGTTTTCGGCTCACTCTTATCAACACCAATACTCAATCCGCCACAAAGTGCTATTTTAGGGATGCATAAAATTCAGGAGCGACCCGTTGTTGAAAATGGAGAAATTGTCATCAGACCCATTATGTATCTGGCACTCTCGTATGACCACCGAATCATTGATGGTCGTGAAGCCGTACAATTCTTAGTGTGCATTAAAAATTATATAGAAGACCCGAGTCGTCTTTTACTCGAAATATAAAATGACCAATAGGCAAAAAAAATGAAAAATAATTATGATGTTGTCATTATTGGTGCAGGTCCAGCAGGATATGTCGCCGCAATACGTTGTGCACAACTTGGACTAAAAACAGCCTGTGTGGATAAGTGGGTTGATGAAAATAATAACCCAAGGTTGGGAGGCACCTGTCTAAATGTAGGCTGCATACCTTCAAAAGCACTATTAGAATCATCTGAAATTTTTCAACAAAGTGAAACTTCATTGACTCAGCACGGCATTATTGTCGATTCAGTCTCTCTTGATTTGCAACAAATGATGGACCGAAAAAATAATGTGGTCAATACACTCACTTTTGGTATCGAGTCACTCTTTAAATCGAATAAAATTAAATGGATACCAGGTCAGGCAAAAATTCAAACCAGTTCTACACAGAGCAATAAACCAGGAAGCCGTACTGATGAAACAAAGGACCTGGAATATAATAAAACAGTCAGTGTCACTCTACATAACCAGGATTCATTAGTTTTACAATCAAAAAACATCATCATTGCCACAGGTTCTTCACCCTTCAACCTTTCAATTGCCCCGTTGGATAATGAATTTATTGTGGATTCCACTGGTGCTTTGGCCTTTGATAGTGTGCCAAAAAAACTGGGAATTATCGGGGCTGGAGTGATTGGTCTTGAATTAGGCAGTGTATGGAAAAGACTGGGGTCAGAAGTTAAAATTTTTGAGGCGCAAGATACCTTTCTTTCTTTTGCTGATGAATTTATCGCTAAAGAAAGCTTAAAACTCTATTCAAATCAAGGTCTGGATATCAAGTTAAATGCTCGCTTGCTCAGTTCAAACGTTGAGTCGACTGCAGAGAATCAGTCAAAGGTGCAAATGACTTATCAAGATATTGATGGCGATCAAGTAGAGACCTTTGACAAACTCATTATTGCAGTAGGTCGTCGTCCTAATAGTGACGGACTTTTTAGTGAAGAAAATGCAATAGAAATGGCCGAAGGTGGAATTATTCACGTGAATGACCAATGTGAAACCTCTTTACCAGGTGTTTATGCCATTGGTGACGTAGTGAGAGGCCCTATGTTGGCACATAAAGGCTCTGAAGAGGGTCTTATGGTGGCAGAACTGATTTCGGGTCTTCATAGAAGTGTTAATTATGATCTCATACCCTCCGTTATTTATACCCATCCAGAATTAGCCTGGGTAGGCAAAACAGAACAGAATTTACGGGCTGCTGCTATCGATTACAAGGTCGGAACTTTTCCATTTGCTGCCAGTGGCCGAGCTCAGGCAGTCAATGAAACCTCGGGCTTTGTCAAAATTGTATCTGATGCAAAGACTGATCAAATCTTAGGCGTTCATATTTTAGGTTCACACGCCTCTGAGTTAATTGCTCAGGCAGTGATTGCTATGGAGTTTGGTTCCAGTGCAGAAGACATTGCGCTTATGATGTTCGCCCACCCTACTTTCTCAGAAGCTTTTCATGAAGCGTCATTAGCTGTTTCAGGCAATGCGTTGCATATTACTCAAAGAAAAATGAACAAGAAACCTTAATCATAAGTCCAAACATAAAGACCACTTTTCACATAAGTACTTTTGATTTTATCTATTAATTGAAGGCTTGTGATGCCCGTCTTAAGACTTCTATATACATTAGCATATTACTCTTCTCTAACTATTACTAATGCCCCGTTTTAATTCCCCCAATAATAGTGATTTTCTGTTAGAATTTATGCCACAAATTGAACGTGAAACAGCATTTTGATAGATTTTAATTATTTGATACCTGCTTATATTCTTATTATCTTTATAATATATGACAAAGATCAATACTAATTGAGATCAAAATACGATAGTCTTTCACAGTTTAAAAATTTTGGGACGCATTGGATGAGCCAGTGCATTATGTCAATATTTGGAGAAATTACATGATCAAACCTCATGGGTCGGATGAACTAAATCCGTTATTCGTTTATGATTCAGCTAAAAATGAAGCATTGCACAAAGAAGCAGAAGGTCTTGCTTCAGTCGTTGTTAGTTCTGCTACTGCAGCTAATGCCGTAATGCTAGGTGCTGGTTATTTTAACCCTCTAACAGGTTATATGAACAAAGCGGATGCTCTTTCTGTCGCTACCGATATGAAAACCGCTTCAGGTCTTTTCTGGCCAACTCCAGTTTTAAATCTACTGGAAAATGCGGGCAGCATTAAAGCAGGCGATCGTATTGCACTTAAAGACCCTAATGTTGATGGCAATCCAATTCTTGCAGTAATGGATGTTGAATCAGTTGAAGAATTTACAGATGAAGAAATCGCATTAATTTCTCAAAAAGTTTATGCACCAAGTGATGCTGAAGCACATCCTGGTGTTGATGCTTTTGTTGCTCAAGGTAAAGTGTGTTTATCAGGTTCTATTCAGGTTCTTAACTTTTCATACTTCCAAAGTGAGTTCCCTGATACATTCCGTACTGCTGTAGAAATTCGTAATGAAATTGCAGAGCGTGGCTGGAATAAAATTGTTGCTTTCCAAACTCGTAACCCAATGCACCTGGCACACGAAGAACTTTGTCACATGGCAATGGATCGTTTAGATTGTGATGGTTTAGTGATTCACATGCTATTAGGTAAATTGAAGCCAGGCGATATCCCTGCTCCAGTTCGTGATGCAGCAATTCGTAAGATGGTTGAACTGTACTTCCCTAAAAACAGTGCAATGGTTACAGGCTATGGTTTTGATATGTTATATGCGGGTCCACGTGAAGGTGTTCTACACGCTGTTTTCCGTCAAAACATGGGTGCTACTCACTTCATTATTGGTCGTGACCATGCTGGTGTTGGTGATCACTATGGTGCCTTTGATGCACAGACTATCTTTGATAATGATGTTCCAGAAGGTGCATTAGATATTGAAATATTTAAAGCTGACCATACTGCTTACTCTAAGAAGCTCGATAAAGTTGTTATGATGTGTGAAGCACCTGATCACTCAAAAGAAGACTTTGTACTTCTTTCTGGAACTAAAGTTCGTGAAATGTTGGGTAATGGCATTGCTCCACCTAAAGAATTTTCACGTCCTGAAGTGGCACAGATTCTAATGGATTACTACGAAAGCATTAAATAATCCCGATTGCAAAATTTAGGTAATAAGCCCTTTCTGCTTATTGCCTTCTTTACACTCAGATATAAAAAAGGCCTAATCGAATTTCGATTAGGCCTTTTTTATTGAGATGATTATTAAATAGAGACTAAAAGCCAAACATTTCCATTACCTTAGCAAAAAAACCTTTTTTCTTTACAGACTTTTTAGTCGTTGTACGTGTTGTCGTTTTGCTTTTAGAAAGCTCTTGCTGCAGTTGCTGTTGAAAATCAGCAGACATCATGACGGTAGCCTCACTTTGATCATCGGAACCCGCAGTACTAAAGGCAGCCTCATTAAAAAAAAGGATTTGATGTTTTCCAACACCAATAATATCACCGTCTTTAAGATTGTAATGAGTGACTTTATTATCATTAACAAAGGTACCATTGGTACTGCCCATGTCTTCTAAAACTGCACCGGCATTAGCGCCATCACCCGCACGATGTACTGTTGCATGATGGCTGCTCACTGCCAGGTTGTCAATCGCAATATCATTGCTCGCAGTTCGGCCAATCGTAATATCTTTTTTATCAAGAACAAACTCTTGAACATCTTGACCATCAAATCTTAAAACCAGTCTCATTTTAGCTCCCAAATAAGAATATTTAATTTACATACAGAATATCCATAGATAGGAAAAATCATAAAAGTATGTAAATGAATGTTTTAGTTATTATTTCTGTATATATTAGACTATTATTTGTCTAAATACATGCCAGAAATCAATAAAAATTATAAATTTTTGAAAAAACCTTTCACTTTATTAATAACACGTTTAGGTTCGTTATGCAGGTTAGCTTCTTTTTGAAGCTCTAAAAGTCTTTCGTTGGTTTTATCAATGCTTAAACCTGAACTGATAAAGGATTGCGCTTTTTGATAATGATACTTATCTAACTCACTTCGTGCCAATAATTCATAACGATAAACAACATCTTCAATCCCTTTTTGGGCCTTTAAATTTTTCTTATCCATTTCTAATACTTTTTGAAAATAATATAAGGCATTATCATTTAAAGGTGTCGTCAGTTGATATTTGTTGAGTGAAAGCTTTCCCTTTGCTAAAAGTTGATTAATGGTGCGGTTTTTATTATTGATTTTATTTTGAGTCAGTTGTTTTTGTGAAGCCAATTCTTGTTTGATAAGAGCAAGTTCTTCATTTTTTTGCTCAAGAACCTTTTGCTGTTCAATATAGTCCTGATTTAATGTTTGATCCCCTTTAATACTATTCTCAGCTATTGCCACATCATCAGATATTTCATGTGCCTGGATAGTCTCCGTTGCTGGAGGTAGTTTTTTTGACAAAGTTTGATTTGGAGTCGCAGCTGATGAGGATGTGGCAATAGATGTATCTGAGGCAAAGTACTGATCCCATAAGGTCTCTTTATTGAGTAATAAGATTAGGAGTAGAATGAATAATAAAATTACTGAACTGAGATGGGAGCTTTTTGAAATTTTAGGCTTTGTTTCTTTCTTCTTAGCAATATATTCAACGACAACTTCTGTATCAATTAATTTGGTATCAGAAGCTTGTTTGGTTAAATCAGGATGATCGATCAAATATTGATTAATAAAACGAGTGACTAATTTAGCATCAGAGAGTCGATCATCTGGTGCTTTTGCCAGCAAACTGTCCAATAGAGGTTGCAGTTCACGAATGCTATCAGGTAGTTTAGGAATCGGCTCTTGAATACTATTGGCAATCGTCTCGATTTCTGTCTCACCAATATAAGGCTTCGTACCCAAAAGCATTTCATACATCATAATGCCAAGGCTGTAAATATCAGTTCTATAATCGAATGGCTTACCTTGAATTAACTCAGGGGATGCATAAGTAGGGCTGGCATAGAGATCTTCAGAGCCTAAATCGACTTCTTTTTTTGGCTCAATACGATGAGAGATACCAAAATCGGTTAATAGAGGGCAGTTTGAGTCACGAAATAAAACATTAGCAGGCTTAATATCACCATGAATGATCCCTTGCTTATGAATGACGTGCAGTGCATCTGAAATTTGACTCAGGATGTTAAGAACGGTAAAAGTATCCAGTTTTGATTCTAAGCGTCTTTCCAAATCACCATCAGGTAAATACTCCATAGCAATAAAGTTATGCTTACCACTACTTACAACGTCAAAGACAGTAATTATATTAGGGTGCTTGAGTGAGGCAATGATCTGGCCTTCATCAATAAAACGTTTTTTTACATCATCTTCTAATTTGGGATTGAGGAATTTAAGGACGACCTGACGTTGTAAAGATTGTTGTTCAGCCAGGTAAATTGCTGACATACCTCCTTTTGCAAGAAGTTTAAGAACATTGTAACCAGCGATAGACTTCATGGAATCTAAAATTTATCCCCCAAAAAAATAACCTAAACTCAGACACTTAACAACCACCAGCTAAAGCTGGAGGGTTAGTATTACGGACTGAAAGTCCTGATACGGGTCAAAGACCCGTTAAATCTAGTATTCAGTCCTAAAAT
>JADGEK010000185.1 GCA_016744395.1 Gammaproteobacteria bacterium
AGTCTTTATTATTTTCAAGATACGGAACAACCATTAGTTGTTTGGAATGGACATCGACTTCCAGATACCGTGAAAACAATGCTCAAAGATAGTTTAAAGTCTGAATTACCTGAAAATCTATTAGAGTGTCAGGAACAGTGCAACTTATACACAATTACTCCTTTGCTTCATGAAAATGGAAAAACAGGTATTTTATTACTGGGTGTTTCATTGACTGATTTAGTGGTGGAGTTTGCCAGAATTTCTCATGCGGATATTGGTCTGATTACTCGGGTGAATCCACTGAATAGTGTGATCGATGAATCATTCTATTTAAAAAAATGGCATGCCAGGCTGTTGGCAATAAGTCATGCAGATGAACAAAGGCGTTTGATGGATTATTTTTCACAGAATTATAGTCTAGAACAGTCACTTGATAAAAGTCAGCATGTTTCATGGGAAGGAAAAACCTTTGAAATTCAATTGATCCCTCTCAATGATACTGCTCAAGAACAAAATACAATGACTCTAGTTGTGAGTGATATTTCAGATGAATTATCTGCGATTGAGGCAATGACCCTAAAGACATTTAATACTGGTTTATTAGGGCTGTTAATTTCAGAATTCTTACTCTTTATGATTTTATGGCTTCCAATGCGTAATATCATTAAAATTGTCAATGTTTTACCCTTATTTACTCAAAATTCTTATCGCAAAATTCGTCAGCAACTTAACCTGTCAGGTCATACATTCTTTAATGATGAAATTGGTTTATTATCTAAATCTGTCGTTGATTTGTCTTTGCAATTAGAGCACTTGAATCAGCAAGTTGATCAAAAAACAGAGGGACTGATTGTCCGTTCGGATCAATTAAAAAAAGAAAAGGAATTTATTTCAGGCTTATTAGAAACAACTCAAGCAATTATCTTAACTCAAGATGTTCATGGCCGAATTAAAATGCTTAATTCAAAGGGATGGAGTCTTATTGCTCATGATTCAAACGGTATTCTTGATACTCACTTTGATGAAATCTTAATCAGTGATGAGTTAAAGCGTGGTGCAGTAGAAAAGTTAAATGCCATTCGAGTTGGAGAAAGAGAACACTTTCATCATGAAGCAGAAATACATTGTTCTAACAGCTCACGTTGCACCATTTCATGGTATCACTCGCTACTCAGTATCCGTGGTGATGATGGTGCTGTTATGCTGTCTGTGGGTATTGATATTACGGAGAGAAAAGTAGCACAAGAGCAATTGGAGTGGATTGCTGATCATGACCCTTTGACTGGACTTTATAACCGTAGACGTTTTCAAATTGATATGGAACGCATTTTGTCAATTGCTCGTCAATATAAAAAAACAGGTGCTTTGTTGTACTTTGATGTTGATCATTTTAAATATTTAAATGATACACAGGGGCATCAGGCAGGCGATCAAATGTTACAACTTATTTCTGATAAATTAAAAACAACTCTTAAACGTCCAGATATGATCGCTCGTCTTGGTGGTGATGAGTTTGCCGTTGTTTTATCAGAGGCTGATGATGATGTAGCAACTAAAGTTGCACTACGAATAATTGATAGTGTGCGCTCAATTGAAACGAATATATTAGGAGGTGCTCATAAAATTTCTGTGAGTATTGGTATCGTGCTTTTTCCTAACGATGGATTTAATATTCCAGATTTAATGGCGAACGCTGATCTGGCAATGTATCAGGCTAAAGAGAGGAAACGGGGCAGTTATCATTTATTCTCATCAGATGCTCATGTTCGTGAACGTGTCAGTCAACTTATGCTTAGGAAGGAGCGCATTGAAAGTGCCATAGCAGAAGATCGATTTATGCTCTATTTTCAGCCTATTATGAACATAAAAACAGGTAAAATTCAGCGCTATGAAACTTTAATTCGAATGAAAGAAAAAGATGGAAGTATTCAATATCCAGATTCTTTTATACCAGAGGCAGAGCAGCTAGGTATTATTGATGAAATCGATCGTTTGGTTATGAAAAAAGCGATTTATGCTCTTGGTGGCTTTATTGCAGATGGTTTTGACATAAGCCTATCCGTTAATTTATCGGGTGGGGCAATGAGCAACCCAGATATTCTGGGTTTAATTCAAGCATTATTGGAAGAGTTTCATGTCGAACCTTCGCGCTTACTTATTGAAATTACTGAAACAGCTGCAGTTTCTGATATCGTTGGTGCAGAACGTTTAATGTATGAAATAAAAGACTTAGGTTGTCGATTTGCTTTGGATGACTTTGGTGTTGGGTTTTCTTCTTTTTTCTATCTCAAACAGCTCCCTGTTGATTTCGTTAAATTGGATGGCATGTTTATTCGCCAATTGCCTTATAGTGATGAAGATCAGATCTTTGTGAAGGCTTTGAATGACATGGCTCATGGCTTGAAAAAACAAACGGTGGCTGAATTTGTGGAAAATGAAAAGATTCTTGAAATGTTAGAGAAATATGATGTTGATTATGCTCAAGGTTATTATATTGGTAAGCCTTTGCCTGATATTATAAGAGAATAAATGGTTGTGTGGACAAGAAGATAGAGACAAGGTATACCTTGTCTCTAAGCTTAAAATGGAATTTTACAAAGCTTTCAGCACTTTGCCTGCAGCTTCAATGGTGGCATCAATGTCATCATTTGTATGTGCTGCAGAGACAAAACCTGCTTCAAATGCTGATGGCGCCATATAAACACCTTCATCCAGCATGCCATGGAAAAACTTTTTGAAACGTTCCTGGTCACTTTGGGTGACTTGAGCAAAGCCTGTTATTTTCTCTTCATCACTGAAGAAAAGGCCAAACATTCCACCGACCTGATTATATGTCATGGCAATGCCTGCTTCTTTGGCTTTTCCCATGACTCCTGTCACTAAACGCTTTGCCTTGGCATCCAAATCTTTATGAATACCTTCTTGAGAAACAAGGTTGAGAGTTTTCATTCCCGCCGCCATGGATAAAGGGTTTCCTGATAAGGTACCCGCTTGATAAACAGGACCTAAGGGTGAAATTTCTTCCATAATTTCTTTCTTTCCACCAAAAGCACCAACAGGTAAGCCGCCGCCAATGACTTTACCCAGAGTGGTTAAATCAGGAGTGATTCCATAGTGAGTCTGAGCGCCCCCTTTTGAAACGCGAAAGCCTGTCATGACTTCATCAAAAATGAGAATGCTGCCTGATTGATCACAGACATCGCGCAATGTTTCAAGAAAGCCTTCCACAGGGGGTATACAATTCATATTGCCTGCAACAGGCTCAACAATAATCGCCGCAATTTGATCTCCAATCTCAGCAAACACTTCACGTACTTGAGCGCTGTTATTATAGGTCAGTGTAATAGTGTGTTCTGATAAAGACGCTGGAACGCCAGGAGAAGAAGGTACACCAAAGGTCAATGCGCCTGAGCCAGCTTTTACTAATAATGAGTCGGAGTGGCCATGATAACAGCCTTCAAATTTGACTATTTTGTCTCTATGCGTATAACCGCGAGCTAGACGGATGGCACTCATTGTCGCTTCAGTGCCTGAGCTAACCATACGAACCATTTCAATTGAAGGGACTAACTGGCATACCAGTTCAGCCATCTCTGTTTCAATCTGTGTCGGTGCACCAAATCCCAG
>JADGEK010000186.1 GCA_016744395.1 Gammaproteobacteria bacterium
GTTAAAAGCCCTCTTGACTTATAAGTAGCAGATAGATTATTGCCTTCACTATCTATAATCTATTTTTCACTATCAATCGGCTTATGTTCAACAGGTGCTTTAGTTACATCATCAACCTTTGCTGTCACATCTTTCCAGCCTTCAGGCTTTGCTTTACGCTTAACGACTTTTTTCCTTGTTCTTTTAACCTGTGGCTTGGCTTCCTTAAAATTATTACCCAGCTGATTAATCTCCTGAGTCAAGCTTTGAACTTCTTCCCAAATAGACATATCCAGTGCCAGTTTATGATTCATTGCCTGAAAAACAGGCAAAAAGCTGGTTTCAAAGAGTTCTGCCATACGGTTAAACATTTCACTGACCCCTGTAACGGGTTCATTGGTGACACTCACCTGCATTGATGCACTCCCCATCACTTGTTGAATGGCTTGTACACTTTGATTTAACTCATTCACATTTTGGCTGAGCAGAGTCTCACCTGACACACTCTCTTGAATGTCACTCAAACGAGTTGCAATAACACCAATTTGATTCGCCAATTGGCTGGCACCATCGGCATCATCACCACCAAGTGAGTTGATTCGAACAAACTCCTTCTTCATTTGAGTCCAGCGTTGTTTACTCTCATCTGTGAGTACATCTCGCAGTTCATCCAGTTTCAGCAGATTTTCTTCTGCTCCACTGGTTAAAGTCTGGGCTTCACCAATGTAATGCTCACGGATCATCAACTGAAGTTCTTCATCATTGATAATGGGATTTATTTTTTCTGCCATCTTATTCATATTACGGTACGAACCCTGTAATTTAAAAGAAGGTTCTGTACGATACTTATCGGCTTGTGCAGCTGAAATAATGTATTGCTGATTGACCTTTAGAACCACTTCCTGCACTTTAAACAAACGTTTTAGAACTTGAATAATTTCATTGACTTCAACGCCTGAATAACTGTGCTTCAAATCAGTGCTAGGTATATTTTCACCTTTTGCCATGCGCATTAATAAATATAAATCCTGTAAATCTCTATTAGCTAAAGGCGCTAGCACAGGGTTCGATGTTAATGTATTTTCAATGTAGCTGGATTCAAATGCATCCTGTGCACCACCAAGAATATCACCAAGGTTATAAATATCAGCACGGTTAGCCAACATATCAGGGATTTTAAAGGCTTCACCAGATTCAGTATATGGATTTCCTGCCATGACCACGCAAAACTTCTTGCCTCGCATGTCATAGGTTTTTGTTTTTCCTTCCCAAACCCCTTCAATGCGTCTTGAAGCATCACACAACGATATGAATTTTTGTAAAAATTCAGGATTGGTATGCTGTATATCGTCCAGATAGAGCATGACATTGTTGCCCATTTCTAAAGCAAAATTAAGTTTAATGAGTTCTTGTCGAGCAGTGGCATGCTGCGCTTCTTCTGGGTCCAGTGATTGCACCTCATGACCAATTGAAGGACAGTTTATTTTCATAAACACCAAACCCAGGCGATTGGCAATGTACTCCATCAGTGTGGTTTTACCATAACCAGGAGGCGATATTAACAATAAGAGTCCCATCAAGTCGGTACGCTTATTCTCACCTACTGTACCCATCTGTTTTGCGAGATTAGCCCCTAGAATAGGAAGATACACTTCGTTGATCAGTCGATTACGAATAAAAGAGCTGATGGGTTGCGCCATAAATTGTTCAAGGTTCAATTGCTGACGCTGAGTTTCGATCAACTCCTGGCGTAATTGATGATAACGCTTAAAGCCACCGACAACATTGTCTGTATGTAAGCTCAGGCGTTCTATAAAGTCATCAAGAATAAAATCCATACTCTGTGACTGAATCAGTGGATGATCCCCCATTAAGCCATCAATAGACTGTACTAATGTAATAGATACCACCTTGGTTTTCAGTTTTTTGGCAACAAATAAAAGTGCTATCGCTTCTGGAATAAAGCGCTGTAAATCCATTTTATTTTGAGATTCACAAAAGGCCTGCAACCAAATACGCGCGGTTTCCATACGCTCCTTAAGATGGTGCTTGTCACTATTAAGCAACTGTACTAATTGATTTTCAAGGTGTTTGTATTGAAGAAATTTGAGTAAACCTGTTGTCAATTCACTGGCTTCTCTGGTGATGAGAAACTCGGTGTTTTCGCCACCAATGGCTTCTACCAAATAGCGTGCGGATTGAGCAATCTGACTGTCATGTACGATTAATTGTTGTTGTTTTACAAAGTCACTGAGTTTTGTCTGCATTGTTTCTGTGCATTGAAGCACAGCATCCAGACTGGTAAAAAGTTGAAAAAGAGTATCAGCATTGCGAGCACGTTCCAGCCATTGCTGCTGTTGCTGAGTATTCTGGTATAACCAGAATAAGAGTGCCAAAGAACGCACACCTGGACTATAGCGTAACAGCCCGGCATCTTGTTGCAGGTTCAATAAAGCAGACAATATTTTAGCACCATCATGATCATGAATGCCTTTTTCATAACTTTCCTGATAACGTGGTTGTGCATAATCTCTTATCCATTCAAGTAATTGTTTGTCATCTTTTTTGGCTTCTAATAATTGCTTGATAGAAATTGTTTCATTTTCACCCGCTTCAATGGACTGATAAAAACGCCAGACCAAATACTCACTGCGAAAAACGAGCTCAGTTTCTGAAACAATGGCTTGTTTCCAATAATCTCGAACCTCAAGCAGTTCATCACTTTGAATAGTTTGCACAAAGTCTGTACCCGTAATATGCATCATCATTTGTGGTGGCTCAACATCATTGTCAGGTAACAATGTAATATCAATTGCTTGGGTATTCACACTGAAGTGATATTTACCCAGCTTAATAACATTGCCACCTTCAATAAAGATCTCCTGTTTGTCTCTCAGACCTCTCAATGCTTGTTGCTTGGTTGTTTTTAACAGGGCCTGAACTTCGTCGGCTTTAACACTATCACCCAATTGCTTCAGTTCTTCTGCAATTTCGCTAACCTTATGTGGCATTGCATCGGATGCGAAGTAGGTATTAATTTCGTCCTGCTCCTGATACGAAGCACTGCGACGGGTAATCGATTCAATAATGCGTTTGGCCGCTTTATACAGATTTTGTGTGCGACGATTACGCTCATCTTGCAATTGCTGGCGACGACTTTCAAAGACTTCCTGAACTTCTTCACGCTTGTTTAAAATGTCACCCAGAAATTCATCAAAATCACTGAATCGGGATTCCAGCTCTTCCAGTTGCACCATCAGTCGAGACAGTTGATCATCACAATCTTCAGGTGTTTCCACCAAATTCAAAGCATTATTGACACTTTGGGCAAACAATTTAAATTGAGCAGAAAATTCAGCAATGGCTTCTTTTGAACCCAGAGATTTCTTTTTGTGCCCTGCTGTAGCTTTGATTTGATTGGCTTTGGCATACACTTCTGAAATCGCTTCTAGGATCTCGGTACGCGTGCCCGCTTCTTCAACTTTAAGTGAGCCTAATAGCTCAGTCAGCAAATCCAGTCCCTCAGTGACCGTTTTGAGTTCATCTGATAGAGGTTGAATCTTAGCGACTGAATCTACATCTTCTACTTGCTGGTGAATGTCCTGTAAATGTTTTGCATAAAAATTCAG
>JADGEK010000085.1:0-1719 GCA_016744395.1 Gammaproteobacteria bacterium
TTTGGTGCCGCCGCTAGATAAAGTGAAACCTTCGATACAGGAACTATCGGGTGATAGTGGTTCTGGATATATGCCCTGGCTAATTCGTCCCGATCTTTTAAACAGCAATGACAATGATCCACACGCCGTAGTGGAGATGGATAATGAGGGGGTCGCCACCCTGCGTTTTGGTGACGATGAAAGTGGAGCCCGTCCCAACGGCGGCACTGAATTTACTATCAGTTATCGTGTTGGCAGTGGACCCAATGGCAACATCGGTGCTGAAGGTATTAAACATATTGTCAGTCTTGACGGACGAGTCGTCGCAGTGCGTAATCCATTGCCGGCACAGGGCGGGCTGGCAGCGGAAACAGCGGCCCAAATTCGTCGCCGTGCACCACAGGCATTTCGTACTCAGTTACGTGCTGTTACCTCAGAAGATTATTCAAATTTCACTACTGCCCAGT
Source organism: Gammaproteobacteria bacterium (assembly GCA_016744395.1). GTDB lineage: Bacteria > Pseudomonadota > Gammaproteobacteria > GRL18 > GRL18 > GRL18. Next base: position 447 of record JADGEK010000085.1, read on the forward strand.
CTGGTGTGCAACAGGCAGCTGCAATGCCACGTTGGACTGGTAGTTGGTATACCCAGACTATCACCGTCGACCGTGATGGGGGGCTGCCAATTGACTCAGAATTTGAAGCACAGTTAGCGACTGGCCTGGAGCGTTACCGCATGGCAGGACACGACCTGAACTTTAATAACCCGGTATTTGTGTCCCTGCAACTGGAAATGCGGGTATGTGTATCACAGGATTACTTCCGAAGTGACGTTGAGCAGGCATTACTGGAAATTTTTAACAGCCGTGTGTATGACGATGGCAGCCTGGGATTATTCCACCCGGATAATTTTAGCTTTGGGCAAACTATTTACCTCAGCCCCTATTACGCTGTAGCGCGTCAGGTTCGTGGAGTGACTTCAGTACAGGTTGTTCGTTTCTCACGGCAGGGCGATGAGGATAAAAAACCATTGTCAGATGGTTTTATGAATCTGGGCAAACTGGAGATAGCGCGGCTGGATAATAATCCTAACTTCCCTGAACACGGTGTGTTGAAACTGACACTAATGGGAGGCAAATAAAATGGTGCAAAATACAGATATTGATAACTGCGGCTGCTGCAATGGTGTTGAACAGGAAACACCAGCTAAGCTGAATAACCTGCCTTCGCAACGTTCCCTAAACTACCGTATTGGCACTCATTCTAAATTCAAAAAATCCATGCTGGCAGCATTAACCAATGCCGAACGCCCTGGACTGCTGTCATTGGGGACCCGTGATGATGATGACTTTACCATTGCCTACCTGGATGGTGTCGCAACGGTGTTAGATGTATTAACCTTTTACCAGGAACGTTATGTTAATGAGAATTTCCTGGCCACCAGTGTCGAAAGGCGCTCAGTACTGGAGATGGCACAATTAATAGGTTATAAATTGTCACCAGGTGTTGCAGCGGCCACGCATCTTGCCTTTACCCTGCAAAGTACTCCAGGTTTACCCGCCAGTAACTCCGAACCCATTATTATTCCGATGGGTACCAGAGTGCAAAGCGTACCTGGCCAGGATGAAGCTCCGCAAATATTTGAAACTTCTGAAGACATCGAAGCTCGCACACAGTGGAATGCGGTGTCGGCACAGATAACATTTCCCTATGTACCCACTCTTGGTGATTTAGATATTTATATCGATGGCGTCAGTAGCAATATCGAAATTGGCGATGCAATTCTGATCGTCGGCCAGCATCGCATAGATAATCCTGGCAGTGAACGCTGGGACATAAGGGTTGTTAAGCAGGTAGAAAAAGATAGCG
>JADGEK010000085.1:1819-7876 GCA_016744395.1 Gammaproteobacteria bacterium
ACTCTCAGCTTGCATATGGGAGAAATTGATATCGAGTTGAACGAGGGTGATAGTGTGCAACTTGTTGCAACACCGCAAAAATTGAGTGGCAGCGTCCCAGTGGATTTGAGCCCAACTGAATTTGGCAGCCTCATTAACAGTCAGGATAATTCCATAACATTAAAACTACAGGTGATCGACCGTGACGGTAGTATTGGCAGTGTTGAAAGTGAGGCTTCAACATGGCTATGGGATAGCAATACTGACGATACTCTCGTGACAGAAACTGCACAGATAGACAGTTTTGAAAACGCGATTGAGAATGATCGTGATCGAACATCCATCACTCTCACATCAGCACTTGGTAATATTTACCAACGTGATTCTGTGTTGATTAACTTTAATGTCGCCCCAGCCAGTCACGGTGAAACAGTGACAGAAATACTCGGCAATGGTGATGCCCGTGAGACCAATCAAACTTTTATACTGAAACAACCTCCTTTAACCTACGTTAGTGCTGATACTCCCAATGGAGGTGCTGCGGCGCTGGAAGTTCGGGTTAATGATTTGCGCTGGAACGAAACTGCTAGCTTGTATCAAGAAGGCAGTGAGGCACGAGTTTACAATATCGATAACCAGGATGATGGTACAACAGCAATCCGCTTCGGTGATGGTGTTGAAGGGGGACGTTTACCCACTGGGCAGACTAACGTACGAGCTACTTACCGAAAATATGTGGGTACAGACGCCAACCTGGATAGTGGAAAATTAACCACATTACTGCAAAAACCGCTGGGAGTTTTCGAAGTGACTAACCCCGAAGCTTCTACTGGTGGTGTCGATCCTGAGGTCATCGATGATGCCAGGCAAAATGCACCTTTAACCGTGCTAACACTGGAACGTGCGGTATCAGTACTGGATTATCAGCATTATGCCCGTGCTTTCTCAGGTGTTGCTAAAGCCCATGCGCTGTGGATCAGCTCGGGGCCATCCAGAGGTATTTACATTACGCTTGCTGGTATCGATGGTGCGAAAATTCCCAATACCAGCAGTACCTATATAAACCTGATGAATTCACTGCGTCGATACGGTGATCCATTACTGCCTTTAAATATGATGAATTACACGCTGGCGACATTTGCGTTGGGTATGGCGGTCAAAGTAAATGACGATGCCGAACGCGATAAAGTACTAGAAAATCTGGAGTCTGCAATACGCAATTACTTCTCCTTTGCCAATAGGGATTTTGGGCAACACATCAGCCAGGATGAAGTATTGGCTGTGGCACACAGTGTGGACTCTGTCGAGGCAATACGTATTACTCGCTTTTACAAATTGCTATCTGGTGCGGAGGATAGTGTCGATTCGATTATCCCTTCACATCTGCCTGTAGCGTCTTTAACCGATGCACCTGCACCCGCTGAATTGTTGATACTTTCGGATAAGCCACTTGAAATGGGGACTTTCTCATGAGTATAGATGCCCGGCAACTACTGGAATTGCTTCCTGCCATCCACCGTATCCGAGATGCCGAAGTGGCCAGTAGAGCAGGTTTGGAAAAGGGCCCTCTGGAGGATTTGATAACCATTATCGCAGAGCAAATGGCGTTGATGGAAGAGAATATCGAACAGAGTTACGATGACCTTTTTATCGAAACCTGTTCAGACTGGTTAACACCCTATATAGGGGATTTAATCGCTTACCAGAGCCTGCACGGCAAGGTGCCTGATGTTGCGAGTCCAAGAGCTGAAGTTGCACATACCATTGCATTACGCCGACGCAAAGGAACCGCTGTTGTTCTTGAGCAGTTGGCACGTGATGTTACTGGCTGGGATGCACGGGCAGTCGAGTTCTTCAATGATCTGGGGTGGACTCAATACATGAATCACAATCGTGATGATGTGCACTACAGTCCAGATCTGCGTGATGTTGAACCTCTGGTGCGTATCGGGTCGGCATTTAATACGGTTCAACACACGGTTGATGTGCGTAGAGTTGAAACTAATCGTGGACGATTTAATATCCCGAATATTGGTATTTTTATATGGAGACTGGATGCTTACTCAGTTACCGAGAGACCTGCCTTACGTCTGGCAGAGAGACGTTATGTTGCAAGTCCATTGGGAAATGGGGTTCCTTTTTATTCACGATCACACAATGAGGAACAGGGGTTCATCAGTAAACTGGCGACTCCAGAAAATGTGCCAGAGCCGTTGGCTCGACGACAATTGCATGACCACCTCGATAGATATTACGGCTTAAGAGCGACGAGTGTTGGTGAGATCGATAACAATGAACCAAGCATTCTACTGCAGATTAATGGTGTGGAAATTGCTCGTGATCAGATTCGAATCTGTGATCTCAGTGATGATGGTGCCAATTGGGCTCATCAACCAGAAACAGGGTTCTATGGGATTGATCCAGTTCTGGGACGTATTGCGTTGCCCTCTGATGTTGCAGATCCCTCAGAAGTTCTGGTGTCCTATCATCGCGGCTTTAGTACCGACATGGGTGGAGGGGAATACGAACGGGGAAATAATTTTGCTTTGCAGGATTCTCCAGTAAAAGTACCCGCTGACCACACCACAATACAGGCTGCGTTGGATTCACTCGGTGGTGCTGGTGTCGTGGAAATCACCGATAATGGCCGCTATCAGGAAACTCTGTCCGTTGATATATCAGAAAATTCAGCTATTGAACTACGCGCTGCCAATGGCCGTAATCCTCATTTAGCGCTCATTGGAGCACTGACTGTTTCGGGTGGAGTTGGCAGTCGTTTTAGCATTAACGGCTGTCTGGTCAGTGGTGATCAGTTAAGCGTGCCGAATGATGGGGTGAATGAATTAAGTAAATTGGAGATTGTACACTGCAGTTGGGTTCCAGGTGGCAGTCTTGACGCAGAAGGCAATCCAGTTACTCTGGCAGCGGTCAGCATGAGCGTTGCGCTGGCAGGAGTCTCTGTTTTTATTGAGCGTTCAATTATGGGCGCACTACGTGCGGTATCGGAATCCACAGTCGAACTTGTTGACAGTATCGTCGATGCAACCAATATCGAAGCAGTCGTGTTTGCTGATATTGATGGTAATGATCCAGGGGCAGCGTTGAGCGCGAGCGCCTGTACCATGATTGGTAAAATTCATGCTCGGAAGTTTGGAACCATCAGCAATTGTATTTTACTGAGTCGTCTGAGCGTACCCGATGACTGGGATGCCGCCGTGTGGGCCGAGCGTAAACAAACTGGCTGTGTACGGTTTAGTTTTTTACCTTTCGATTCAATTGTTCCCAGGAGATATCGTTGCCAGCCAGATTCCATTGAAACTTCGCGCAGTCTGTCACCAAGATTTACTTCACTGAATTATGCTGACGCTGCCTATGCACAGTTATCCATGTTTACTGCGGAGGAAATCTGGCGTGGTGCTGATGATGAAAGCGAAATGGGTGCCTTCCATCACTTATATGCACCACAGCGTGATCGGAATTTACGCATTCGTTTAGCGGAGTATTTACGTGTTGGTTTGGAGGCTGGACTTATTTATGAAAGCTAATCGAACAGTTTCCCTGTTGGGCCGAGAATATATTCGAGCCACCATCAGGTTATTCAATTTTAGAAAAGAACCTAGTCAAGGAGTTGACCATGAGCCATGATCTGAGTCGAAAAAATTATAACCCACTGAATGATTACTTCGGTGTTGTTATGCAGCAGGGCCGTGTACAAATGGATGCCGACTGGAACACGATGGTTGCACAGTTTAAACGGCGCACTCAGACTGAATCGCTGGATACCTTCGGACCCAGTGTTGTAGCACGGGAAACTGCAGATGGTTTTTTAATCAGTGGTACATCTGCTGCAATTGAAATAGGGCCAGGGCGCATATATGTTGATGGTGTATTGGCGGAAAACCATACCGATGCGTTAAAGTGGGATGCGAGATTAGCAGAAATTTCAGGCACCGCAAAATTATCTGGTGCAGATGTTGATGCCTCGCCATCGGGTTTTGTCGGTACAACCTCTTATGATAATCAACCCTATTATCCAAACGCTCCTGATTTACCTGCCGATGAAGTCTATCTGGTTTATGTCGATGTCTGGCAGCGAGATATTACTTATTTACAGGATGCTAAACTGGTTGATATTGCTGTTGGAGTGGATACCACGGCCCGCCAGCAAACTGTCTGGCAAGTTAAATATCTGGACAATGTTGGTGATCTGGATCCGACAGTTGCTGATGTGGATATTCCAGGCTGGCTAGAAACCATTCACCCTTCGTCGGCACGCCTGTCCACAGCGACGGGAGATTTAGTCGATGATAATAATCCCTGCTTGCTTCCACCACAGGCGGGTTACAAGGGTTTGGAGAACCAGCTGTACCGGGTACAGGTGCACAATGGCGGACCCATAGGCAGTGCGACTTTCAAGTGGTCGCGTGATAACGCCATCGTTGCATCAAGAATTAGCGCCATTGCCGTCAATGGCCATGATATTGTGGTGGATTCTCTGGGCCGCGATGAAGTGCTCAGCTTTCACGAAGGTGACTGGGTAGAAGTAACGGATGACTACCGGGTATTTAAAGGAATGCCTGGTGAACTGCGTCGTATTCAGCTCGGTGACGGCATCGATAGTGCAACGCGTACGATCACTCTACAAGGTGATCCATTGGTGCTTGGTTTAGGTGATGGAGAGTTTCATATTGATGACAGCGATAATCCAGTAAATCCTCCTCGCAATACGCGCATCATACGATGGGATCAGGCAGGCATTGTATTTCGTGAAGATGAAAGCGAACACACGGATCTCAATAATCCAACAAGTGTTGGTAGTATTGAAATCCCAGTCAGCGGCAGTCGTCTGTTTATTGAAAAAGGCATCCTGGTAGACTTTGACCTGGAAAGCGTAGTCGATGAAGCCGATTTTGAGCCTGAGTTTAAAGTTGGAGATTACTGGATTTTTTCTGCACGTGTAAATGATGCCTCCATTGAGCTGCTGGATCGTACTCCTCCAATGGGCGCTCATCACCACTATGCCAAGCTGGCAATTGTTAATGATGTTATCACTGATTGCAGATCACTCTGGCCCCCTGAAGTTGGAGGTGAAGGCTGTGCCTGTACAATCTGTGTTCAGCCCGATACTCACAACAATGGGAGTGCAACCATCCAACAAGCCATCGATCAGGTCATCACACAGGGAGGTGGAACCGTTTGTTTAAGTGTTGGCGAGTATCAAATCAGGCAACCGATCAGAATCACTGGTCACTCGGTGACCTTGCGTGGACAGGGTTGGCAAAGCATGTTGATTAGCCGAAATTCATCAACTTTAATCGAAATAGGTGGTGAAGGTGTCGCTACAGATATCAATGTAGAAAAAATTATTGCGCTGACGACCGTTGTCAGAGGTTTTAATACAGCGGTCACGGTAAATAACGTAATAGGATTCAATATATCCGATTGTTTTATTGCTAATTTTGCTGCAGAAAGTGGTACCAGCCAAGGTATTCAATTTACTGGTCTGGCCGTGATGGTCGCAATAAGAAAATGCAACCTGCTGGCAGAAAGAGGAATTATCGGGCCGAGATTACAGGATGAATTTCTCGGGACGTTGGATTTTTCGGTACGCGAATGTATCCTGGCTTGTAGTCAGCAGGGCATTAGTTTTAGTGGTTTGAGTTTTCATATTAATAAATTAGGGCTAACTGATAACCATATCAGCAATTCACGCGATGCGGGTATCCAGCTAACTGGCACAGTTCTCGACAATACCGTTGTCGACATTGAAAATAATCTGTTAAAAGATTGCCTCAATGGATTGCGTTGTGGTGTGTCGAATCTGCGTATTGTGCACAATGATCTTGAAGTGACCCGCAACGATAAAGAGGGTGGAAGCGCCATAATTTTTGTAGATGGTTTCGATCCAGATGACAGCGAAAACCAGCAAGTCATTGGCAATCGAATCCGTAACTACAGAGTTCATGCTATTACTGTACAAACGGGTGTTGGTAAAATGATGGTTAAACAAAACCAGATTGATAATATTTCTGGTGCTGCTTTTATTATTGAAGCAGGTGGTTCAATTGATTACCTTAG
>JADGEK010000085.1:7976-17116 GCA_016744395.1 Gammaproteobacteria bacterium
AACGGGTGTTGGTAAAATGATGGTTAAACAAAACCAGATTGATAATATTTCTGGTGCTGCTTTTATTATTGAAGCAGGTGGTTCAATTGATTACCTTAGTCTGGAAAATAATCAGTTTAATGATGTGGGTGGTGTAATTCCCGGAGCTGATAACTTTGCCGCCATCTTTTTGCAAGCAAGTGTCAGGGCTGATATCACCAACAACGTTTTAGATAGCATTGTACGCTTAAACAATAAGGCTACCATCAGGGCTGGAATCGCTGTAACAAGCAGTGGTGATGTGCGTATTACTGGCAACCGTTTATTTTCGGTAACACCAGCAAGTTATACTGGATTAGGTGCAGGCATTATTATTTCGAGCAACGTTGGCCGTTTCGATGTCAAAAATAATGAAGTCAGCCGAGTATCAGATCGTGATGATAATTCCACAGAAAAATTGAGTACGGCATTATGGCTACCGTTAATTGTTCTGGGCATGATTAAATCAGCCAATAATGTAGAACGGAATACCTCGAAACCGTCATCAATCAGGTTTGATAGTTTTAAATCTTCTGCGGCAGTAATAGAGGCTTCTTCATCGTTTGCGGATAGCGTTCCCGTAGTCAGTATTAATAATAAGGCTTACGCGGTGCTACCATCTAATATGGTAAACTTGGGTGCTACTGCGCTATCAGACAATAGTCTGAATGTAAGTGGTAATAGTTTTGACGCAACGTCAAGTTCTACCGTTGCAGTTTTAATTTTTGTTCCTGCATATTGTGGCTTTATGGATAATAAAGTTCAATCGACAACCCCCGATGAACTGGTATTATTAGCTGCTGAGCATGTAGCCGCAAATAATAATCGTCTTATGACCACCAGATTTGATGGGGCTTTAATGAAAGTTCAGGCTATACGTTATGTGATTATGGGCAATCTATCGGTGGGTAGTATTAGCGTGATTGAAAACGGCACGATAAACCCATTACCTGAACCATGGAAATCATTGAATGTTTTTATTTAACACTTTACAGCTCACCCAAAATGACAGGGGATTTATGCAATGAGATATTTATTATTACGCAACGAAACATCCGTCACCGAAGTGGCAGATAAAGCCTACAAAGGTCTTACGGCCAAAGCACGTAAACAAGTTGAAGTGGCTCTGCTGAAAGCCAATCCGGAATTAAAGAAATTTAGAACAGTTCGCAAGGGGTTTATTGTTCGAATACCAGATATTCACGAAGGTGGAGAAAGGAATAAACGAAATCTAATCGACCCAGTTGAAAATATATCTGATGAAATTGTAGAAAATTTAAAAGTATTTGAAAGTACTCTAAATGAGAAGTTTGACAGTGTGGATAAACGACAAAAAAGTATTACAGAACATCTGAAAACTGCAAATAAAGAACTGGGAGAAACTCCTAAAGGGCCTGAGGTAGTGAAAGCTTTGAAGAAGCATTTGGCTGACTCGAAGAAGTTGAATGAAAAGAATAAAAAACTGGGACTTGAAGCATTGGATCAATTAAAAAAGGCGACTATGGCATTAAATCGTTAGAGAATTAAACATTTTTTTACAAACAAAGATTTTTCACCTGAACTTGCTAAACCTCTGGGCTATTCAAAGCACAAAAAAACACCGCTACGACAAGAGTTCATTAATTGGCGTTAAAATGTCGATAATGATTGAAATCAATCTCTCGGAGGACCTTTGATGGAGATAACAATTCAAATAGAGCAGAATTGTTAACATCTGAACGCCTGCAAAAATCAGAATTAGACTTGAATCAGTCAGCTTTGTCCCAAACTAAATACTCAGATTATAACCTTATAAAGATAAAAAAAGCTTAAAATTGAGCTTTTTGTTCCAGATTGGAGTTTTAAATGAGCCAGGATAATAATGCAAAAAAAGACTTTATTGAAACCTCAGATGCCAAAGAATCACGAGAGTTCCTGGCTGAAAAAGTGGCAGAGTTGACCGATAAATTAGAAAAATTACCTCAAGTCGTGGAGCCAATGGAAAGAGCCAGGTTATTACTGGATCTGGCCAATGCCGAGCTCGGCATGACTCAAATGAGTGACGTCTGGAACCATGCTAAAGCAGCATTTGACTTCTGCATTGCGAGTGAAGAATGGCAATTAGCAATCGAGGCTTGTGACCTGTTGTATCAAACAGAACTGCCTTCTGCCATTGTTGCTCTTGGGCATGGTGTTTGGTTGGGTGTGACTTATCCTGTTGAACCAGAATACAGCATTAATATGCTTAATAATGTTATCAATGAAACGAGCGATGATGCTGATGGCGCTGCACTGGCTGCAATTACTGCTCATTTTATCGTTGATCAGCGTACTGATGGAAAAAAACGAGATGATTTAAAAGTACTGACATCCAATATGCTGGCTAAAGTCGCCTTGCGTCATAGCAAAGTCGAAACCCAGATTGGTCTGGATGTCTGGATGGATAAATTGGATTTAAGAGACCCTGACGTTTTCCTACCACGTATGGGCATGGTCGTCGGTGCTATTGTTGGTGATGACAACTGGTGGTTTGATCGCGCAGAGCTAAAAAGTAAATTACCCCAGTAAAATGTTAATACGCTCCTGTCAGCAATCTATTTTTGCTGTTGTTGTTGCATTACCCCTCTTAGAGAGAGGGTGCGGTCTAAGTGGTTTGGTGCAGGCTTATCGTTCAGGGGTTTTTTGAGCCATGGATGGCGAAGTTGAGCGCTACACGGACGTACTTGAGCGCCCCCCTGAATGATAAGCCTACACCAAAGCACGTTTTTATACCCCCCATCCACGAATGCCCCCTTTAGTCTTGAATCTCATCCCCATGAAAAATGCTTTCAAAATGCATATTCTGACTTTTTATTCCATGAGATATCAATAAAGGTTTGAGTAAATGATTTAAATGTCCCGGTGCAGCGATGTATAAATCAAAATTCAAAAGATGACTGTGCTCATCATGAAGATGTTTCATTAGTGAATCTGCCACTACATCGGTTTTTGCTTCACACATAATGCGAGTATAAGTAAAATTATCCAGTGCATCATTCCAGGAGCGGCATAAGTTATCCAGGTAATGATTCTCTACTTTTGTCGTCATCCAATAAAGGTGAATATTTTCAGCTTGTTCAAGTGACATGGCATGTTCAATTAAACTTTTTATGGGGGCAAAACCCGTATCCCAGGCCACAAAAATTAAAGAATTTGGTGAATCTTCATTCAGCACAAAACTACCATGAGGTCCCTTGAGTGTAAAACTATCACTGCTTTTTAAGTTGTCTCTAACAGCATTGGCAAAGGGCTCATCTGCTCGGATGGGAATGTGAAATTCTAAATTAGCAGGTTCACAAGGACAACTGGCAATGGAATATTCAGCAATAATTGGTTTTTGATTACCTTCCTTAATATCAAGGGTCAGTTCAATGTGCTGACCTGCTAAAAATCTGAGGCGTTGGCTTCGAGGCGTTTTTAATGTCAGAATCATTACATCATCATTGATTTGCTGAGTCTTTTTAACTTTTGCAATGACCGTTTGTAAGGGGATGTCATCAGAGCTGACGGCTTCTTCTGTTTCCAGTGTAATGTCAGTAATTGCGGTGTTTGAACACGTTAAAATATAACCCTGACTTTTATCACTTTCTGAAAAAACATAATCTTGATGAACTGTTTGCTCAACTTTTCCTGAGAGTAATTTGGCTTTGCACTTACCACATTTTCCATTATTACAACCATAATCGACCGCCAAACCAGATCGTAAAGCAGATTCTAATAAGGTTTCAGATTTATCTGAAATGTAATCATGACGGCTGGGTAATAAACGGACATGGGGTAACATGAATTGTTTTATTTGGTTTTTCAGGCTCTCAACGGGAGTGGTTAATTTTTCTTCCTCTAAGGATTGAACTGCGGTATTAAACCATGATTTAATTTCATTAAAGCGATTATCTTGTTCAGGATGGATTTTTAATTCCAGAAATTTTTGTTTCATGCTGTCAATGAGTTCTTCCATATGTTCAGCACGAGTACGTTCATCGGCCAGCTCCTTACTTATTTTTACCAATCGACGACTGAGACTATCAATATGTGCGCCTTCTCGTTCACTTTGGGCCATTTTATGGACAGCATCCTTCATGAACTTTTCCATTTTTTCAACCATGGTATTATCTTCATAGACGGCATCTGGAAAGGCTATTTTTAAATCAGAAAGAACAACTGTTCCTTCCATTACTTTTAGTTTGTTTTCCTGAATTTTTTTCTGGATATCTGTCCGTTTAACACCGATGAGCCGAGCTGCCTGTGAAAGAGATAAATGACGATCCATTGTGAACTCCTATATCATTATCAATATTTTTATTGTTGCTATTGTTCTATTGTTGGTGAGGGCTTGCCATATAAGTAGCCCTGAGCATAATTAAAGCCAAGTTGTTTAATTTTTTCTTTTAATTCTTCTGTTTCAATACCTTCAGCAACGAGTAAATGACCCGTTTCTCCAATCATTTTTGCCAGGTGATTGATAATGCTGAACTGCTTTTCATCTGCAAGTTGCCTAATTAATGTGATGTCAAATTTCACGATGTCTACAGGCATTGTTGATAAGTAACTGATGGATGAATAACCGCTGCCAAAATCATCAAGAGCAATTAGAAAGCCAAGATCTTTGAGCTTTTTAATATTGTCTGATGCGTGATTAATATTGGTAATTAATGATGTTTCAGTGATTTCTAACACAATTTTATATTGTGATAAATAAGGGATAAAGGTGGATAATTGTTCCACAATTTTCTCATGGATGATGGATGGGCCAGACACATTTACTGAAATACCTGTTCTTGGTGGAATAATGGCTCTGTTAAGATCACTGATAATTTGTTTGAAAATGACGACATCTAATTCGTAGTCCAATTTTTTTGCTTCAATGATCTGAAAAATTTTATCAGGAGGAATGATTTCATTGTTTGCTTTTATTCTGAGTAAGGCTTCATAGTACTCTACTTTATTTTCATCCAGGTTGATAATGGGTTGATAGAACATTTTAATATCATCACCCGTTTCAATCGCATTAAAAACAATATTATTGATTTTACTGGAAAGTATAGTGGTTGAAATATTTTTTATTTTTTCAGAATACGTCACGACATGAGCTTGTCCTGGTTTTTTTGCAGTATAAACGGCAATGTCAGCTTGCCAGAGAAGATCCGAGATACTGGTAGGATTATTGAGGTCACTATGGGCAACACCAATGCTGGCACGGACAGGTTCTGTAACGCCCTGGTCTGCAAATGATATTTCACTAATAGACGCCTGGCATCGATTGGCAATAATAATGGCATCATCTGGCTTGCAATTATGCAAGATAGCGGCAAACTCGTCGCCTCCAATGCGATACGTTTTTTCTCCCTGGCGTAATACTTTTTGTATGGCATAGGATATTTTTTTTAAGACTTCATCTCCAAAAGGATGACCATAGCTGTCGTTGATACTCTTAAATAAATTGATGTCAAATAAAATTAATGAAACCTGACATCGGCTTTCTGAGAATAATTCAGCCACATTGGCCCAATGTTCTTCAAAAGCTCTACGATTTAAAGCACCTGTGAGGGCATCATGGTGTGCCATTTCCCAGAGTTCCTGATTTTTCTCATCGAGATTAGAATAAACTTGTTGGAGTTTTTCCTGATATTGACTTAAAGAATATTTCACATTTTCAAGTTCATGAATGTGGAAATTTGTATTTAAATTCTGACTGAGCTGGAGTTCAGGCTGGTTTCTTAATGCATCAATATAAGTTGAGATCTGTCGTAAAGGGCGTGATAAAAAATAACTAATCAAAAAATAAAAAATTAAGGCGAATACAACTAAAATAGTAGTATTCTTAAATAGAATTTGTTTTATCTGACCAGTAATTAAGAGTGTTTGTGTGCTTTCTTTCACGTTAAACTGAATGAAATTAATTAATTGATTGACCTCTATGTATTTTTTTTCTTGGAATAGTAATTTGATTGAGCTGATCTTGATGTGATCAAATTGCTTGATTGAGAGTAAATGACCTAAAACTTCACTTTTAGTGGCGATATAGCCAATTTTTTTACTTGCGCCATTAACTCCCTTCATCATGACCGGGGAAATAATTATGAGTAGAGGGACGTTTTTTTTAATATCAAAATAGCTTTTTAGATCACTCGAAATAATTGTTTTTGGCAAAGTCGCTGTGCTGGTTTTATCTAATGTTTCACCGTTGATATCATAGACAGCAGCTTCAATAAAATCTTCAGGCAATAGATTAATATTTGGTAAGCGATGTGTTTGCCAATAAGAATAATGTATTGGGTTATCAATTTGCTGGCGGACTTCATCCCAGTCTGCAAAGTTGTTGCTAATGCTTTGATGTTTCGTTACAAGGGCATTAATGGCATCAGAGAGTTCAAGTCTTCCTGCATTTATATTCGCTTGACTGATGTTATTATTGAGCTTTTTTATATCTAAAAAAGCAATTAAGCTACTCAGGGTGAAAATTAAAATATACAGTAAAATAAAACTGAGTGCATAGCTCTTGATTGAGATTTGTTTTTTATGCATTTTTTATATAGTTATTCTATTATAGCAACGTTATTATTTTTTATTGATAATATTTTCGATAAAATCTAATAAATCAAATTCATGCTCATCATCAAAAAAATGATTAGCTCCATCAATTTGTATGATATTGACACCGTGCTGAGTTAATTGCTTATTCCAGGCATGATCAACTCTTTTGTCTTCAGTACCGACAATTAATGTTTTATCAATGGTGATTTTATCTAAATTTAAAATAATTTTTTCTTTTGATAGTTCAAGGTATGAAATAAAATTTTCAGCTGTTGTTGGGTATTTATCACAATATGCCATTTTGAAATTCTGCAGTGAAATATCATTGTTTGCAATTAATTTCTCGGCTTTAATTTGTAATTCTTGAAACTGATTTTTTTGGAATCCAATCTTAACATCGGGTATAGCGATAAGAATGAGTTTCTTCACTTTTGTTGATGGGTTTTTGCTTAAATAGTTGATCAGGTGTGTTGAGCCTGTGCTATGTCCAATTAAAATGATCTCTTGGTCTGTTTTATTTTCAAGCCACTTAAACCACTGTTCTAACTCTGCAATATCTTGTTCTAAAGAATGAGTATGAATTGCCTCACAAGCCAGACTTTTTTCTCTTTGACTGATCCCTAAGCTTAAGTTGGGAGTAATGATATTGTAGTCAGACTCATTTAATGATTCCGCCAGGTTTTTAACGGTCGGAAAATTGTAGGTCAGCATAAAACCATGCAGAATTAACACGAAAGGCATATTGTCTTTGCCTGTGTAAAATTCTGCATTTGCAGTAATTTTATCAGAGATATCCAAATGGACCGTTTCCCCATTCGCAGGGGTCACGAAGAATATAAAAAACGAAATAATTAATATTTTTTTTATTATTATATTGTGCATTTACAGGCCTTGAAAGGTCGAATCATTCCACTACGGGCTTATATTAAAATGTAGACTATAAATAATAATTTGTCTGTTGTTGCTGATAAATGCTGTAAATAAAGATGAATTTAAACCAAATCAAGGTATTTTTGTGGTTCAATATTCCACTTATGCTCAGACTCAGAACTTATGACTTTTAGCTTATCTTGTTTTGAGAGGTCCACTAATTTGGGTTCAATGGTTTCATTGGTTTTTGTATTGAGGATAGCGATAACACGAGGAAGAAGTAGGTTGAGATTGTTTTCAATCACAACGGCCAGGTAGCTATTACTGAGCATGACCAGAGTTGCTGGAGGGTAGATGCCGACACATTGGATGAATTCATGCATCAATTGAGGGTTAAAATGAGAGCCTGTCCAGGACAGCATGCGTTTTAATACGATAGAAGGGTCCTGACCTTTGTGGTAACAACGATCAGCAGTTAGAGCATCATAAACATCAACGATGGCTGACATTTGTCCAATAATACTGATTTCATCGCCTTTTTTACCATCAGGATAACCAGAACCATCAAATTTCTCATGATGCAAGGCTGCGACATCCAGTGCATTTTGACTAATGCCAGGTGTTTTTTCAAGAATGATCCGACTATCAACCACATGCTTGCGCATAATTACAAACTCTTCATCAGTGAGCTTGCCTGCTTTATTTAGAATTTCTGTGGGTGTTAATGCTTTGCCAATATCATGTAACAAACCACCAACCCCAACCTCATGTATAACTTCGGTGGGCATTCCACGACTTTTTGTAAAAGACATCATTAACACGCCGATGTTGACGGAGTGTTCAAAAGTATAGGTATCCATATTGCGGATTCGAGACAGGCCTAATAGGGCATTTTGATTGTTCAATACGGATTCAGCCATTTTATCAACAACAGGAGTGACCTGTTCCATTTCAACTTGCTGACCCAACTTAACATCAGCCATGATATTTGAAATGGCTTGCTCGGCATGACCTTTAATCTGTTTTGCTTCTTTTCTAATCTTGGTCAGATTATTGGAAGGAGGGGAAGTCCCTTTATTCGTCTGGTGATTTGAAGTAATTTCCTTTGGGCTTTTTTGATTATCAACTGGAATATCTAAACCTTTAGATGTATCAATCTTAAGTGATTTAATACCAGCAGTCTGTATTTTTTTGATGTCATCAATTTCTGTAATTTTAAATTGATTTCGTGCAAAAGGATGTTTCATCCAGGAACAATCTAATTCATGTATATACATACCTTTAATTAATTGCTTGGAGGAAATTTTTTTTATCATAGTTATGCTAAGTACCATTAGAATTAATAAAGCAGATATTTTTTAGTATAGAATGAAATTAGGAAAAAAAAAGGAGAAATAAGTTTTAGTCGACGCTAAAATGACTTTTTTATAAGCTATCTTATTGGTAGAGAAAAACTGGATTGAACAAACAGTATTGATGATGTTTGCTGAGATTGTAGACATTGTAGAAAAAGTGGCGTCCCCTAGGGGGTTCGAACCCCTGTTACCGCCGTGAAAGGGCGGTGTCCTAGGCCACTAGACGAAGGGGACACAATTCAGACTGTCTTATATTACCTGTCTCTAAGTGGAGACTGAGATTGGTAAAGACATATTTTGAAGCAGTCCTTCGTAGCAATTAGCTAGAAAGTGCGCATATTATAT